>JAYVHC010000787.1:0-4923 GCA_043771575.1 Planctomycetia bacterium | reverse complement strand
CATCTACGGTAAGAGCCGTATGCAGTAGTTCTGCCCGTACGGATCTGTGCGGGGGGCGGCCAGCAATGGCCGTCCCTACCGCGATAGTCATTGTTTGTTAGTAGTTGGATAATCTACCGTGGTTCATTAGGTGCTTGGAGGAGCCTCTAGCAAGACTGGCTAGTATAGCCGATGATTGTGCGGGGGAAGTGGTTTCCCGGTTCGTCTGGTTTCTGACGAAACTAGCTACGTCGATAATGCCGCCACAATGCAGCACTAGCCGACATCAATCAATTTGCGCAGTTGATCCAAGTATCGTGGGATCGCTTCGAGCGGTTCTTCCTTAGCTTCATATTCGAGCGCCACCCAGCCGCTATAGCCCGCATCGCGCAGGATGTTCAAGACGCGTGCCAAATCCGTGGGTTGATGCTGACCAACTGGATAAATGTCGACTTTCACTTGAGCGTTGACTGCATAAGAAGCAATCTGAGCTAACTCGGCATACGGATCATCCGTCGACCTAAAATTGCCACTATCAAAATTGACACCAAAACCCGGCGCGTTTACTTGCCGCACAATCTCCAGCAAACCCTCCGCTTTCGCTGTCACACCCCCGTGGTTTTCCAGTGCCAGCAGCACACCTTTTGACGCCGCATACTTGGCAGCCGTTTCGCAGTGCTGCGCGCATCGTTTGAGCGTCACGCTCGTTTCTTCATCCTTGGGTTGAGTGCCCGCAAAGATCCGAATCGCCGGCGCACCGAGTACCGCGTAATGATCAACCCACGATTTGGTGTGCGCTAGATCCGCTTCGACTTTCTTTTGATCCACCTGACAAAAGTCATTACGAATCGCTCCACCCGAGATCGTCATGCCGCGCAAATGGCAATGCTGTTTGAGCTTCAGCAAATAATCCAGCGAGACCTGTTCCGGAAAGTAATAACTAGTCAGTTCGGTGCCTGGAATTCCCTGCTGATAACAGAAATTGACGAATTCAAACAAATCCATCTTCTTCGCTTCGTCCTTCGCTGGTGCCAAATACTTGCGCAGCGAGTACGCCGCTAGGCTCAACCGCAGCTTTCCAGGTTTCGGTCGATCAAACGGATCGATCGCGAGCAATGGTTGTGCAATGTTCAAAGCCGTTCTAATTGAGCCAATCGCGACACACACCGATGTCGCTTTAATGAATTCTCGACGTTGCATACGTACACCTTTGATCCAACAGTTTCATTTCGTACGGTTTTTGGGGACGAGTTCACATTCGGAGTGAGCCTCATTGACGTAGGCAATGATTGTAGTCGATGATTGCGGCTGAAATCCGTTGGCTATCGTATTGCGATTTTTTGGCAAGCGGCATCTTGGTATGATATAACACCTTGAGGGTGCAGCGATGGAAGATGCGGATACGTTGGCGAAACAGGTTTATTCGGCTTTGCGACAGAAGTTGTTCCTGGCGCGGGGTCGGGCCAGCAAACCCAGCAATCAGCGGAGGGCTGCGAAATGAATGGCCTTTGCAAATGGAATGGCCCCGGTTGCGAAGCCGCTGGCACGCTGATGTTGATGCTCGGCGTTTGGACGAATGCGCTTCCGCTCGGCTCCGATGCCGATGCGCCAGATACCAACCAATCCACGTTGCAGTGGCGGCCTCGTTTGCATTGGCGGCAGTGATGCGGAGCGTCACTACTCCGAAGTGTTTCGTCTGACCTTGCGAGACAACAAACTCGAAACGAAACAATTGCCGCCGCTGCCTCGCCGCGTGGCGAATGCGTGTGGTGCGATGCTTGGTCAGACGATTTATGTGGCGGGCGGGCTGGAGGCACCCAACGCGACCAGCACACTGAAGACGTTCTTCGCGCTGGACCTCGCGGCCTCAACGCCGCAGTGGCAGGAGTTGGCAGCATGGCCGGGTTCGCCGCGAATGCTCGCGGTGGCTGCAGTGCAGGACGGGAGTTTCTTTCTCGTCAGCGGGACCGACTTGTCTGCCGATGCCGCAGGAAAACCGGAGCGTCGATACCTCGCCGACGCCTATCGTTATCAACCGCAGTTGGGTTGGAATCGCATCGCCGACATCCCACATCCCGTCGTGGCAGCTCCATCTCCCGCACCAACAATTGGGCCGTCGCAGTTTCTGATCATCGGCGGTGACGACGGGTCGAAAGTCGGCTTTCAACCGCCGCAGAATCATCCCGGCTTTCCGAATCGGGTACTGGCGTACGACACGTTCACGAATGTGTGGTCGGAAGTCGGAATGACGCCCGCGCCACGAGTCACCGCGCCGACCGTGAAGTGGGGTGGCCAGTGGCTGATCGTCAGCGGAGAGCAACGTCCCGGAATTCGTTCGCCAGAAATCTGGAGCCTGCCCGCGAAACCCCAGTGAATGAGACAAGACAGGATCAAAGCACAATGACTCACGCACCCCTTACCGGCTTGATTGCCGCGACTCACACGCCGTTCCATGCCGATGGTTCATTGAACCTTGCGGTCGTTGAGCAGCAAGCCTCGCACATGCTGACCAATCAGGTCACGACCGTCTTCATCGGCGGCAGTACGGGCGAGTGCCATTCCCTCGCACTGGACGAACGCCGTGCGTTGTCGCAGCGCTGGTCGGAAGTGGCTCGCGGCACGGCGCTGCGAGTCGTCGTGCATGTGGGATCGAACTGCCTCACCGATGCCAAGGCACTCGCGGCGCAGGCTCAGCAGCTGGGGGCCGTCGCGATTTCAGCGCTGGCTCCAAGCTACTTCAAGCCGCGCTCGATCGAGGCTCTCGTCGCTTGTGCGGCAGACATCGCCGAAGCCGCGCCACGGACCCCATTCTATTTCTACGACATCCCCGTGCTGACCGGAGTGAATTTCTCGATGCCTGATTTTCTGGTACAAGCTCAAGACCGCATTCCGACCTTCGCGGGGATTAAATTCACGAACCCGGACCTGATGGCATTTCAGCTTTGTTTGCGAGCCGACTCCGGTCAGTGGGACGTTCCGTTTGGTTGCGACGAATTCCTTTTGGCCGCGCTCGCACTGGGTGCGAAGGGAGCGGTTGGCAGCAGCTTCAATTTCGCCGCGCCGATCTATCAGCGTCTCATCGCAGCGTTTGAACGAGGTGATCTCGTCACCGCGCGCGACGAACAATTTCACAGCGTGCGGCTGATCCAGTTGCTGGCGAGCTTTGGCTACATGGGTGCGGCGAAAGCGGTGATGGGAATGCTCGGCGTTCCTGTCGGACCGGCTCGTCTGCCGAACGGCAGTCTGTCCGTTGAACAAGTCGTCGAGTTGAACGAAAAACTGGATTCGATGGACTTTTTCACCTGGGTGGCGAGATGAAAACAATGACGGCTTTTTGGGTCGCGATCTTGGTCGCGACGTGTTCCACGAACATCGTCGACGACCCGCGTGTGTTTCGTCAGGTGTTGCGAAAACCGGGCGATGATAATTCAAAAACGTATCGCATCCCAGGCTTGGCAACGACGCCGAAGGGGACGCTGCTGACCGTCTTCGATATTCGCTATGGCAGCGGTGCCGATCTGCCGGCGGACATCGACGTCGGCCTGATGCGCAGCACTGACGACGGGGCCACATGGGGCCCCATGCAGCGCATTCTCGACTTCGACAAAGCCGAACCGAACTCGCGCGGCAATGGAGTCGGCGATCCGACGATTCTGGTCGATCGGCAAACCGGCACGGCCTGGGTCGCGGCGTTGTGGTCGAGGGGAAATCGCGGCTGGAACGGCTCCGGCCCCGGACTGACTCCGGATGAGACCGGTCAGTTCGTGCTGACGAAAAGCACGGACGACGGTGTGACCGGCACTGTTTCGACACCGACGGTCGCATGTTTTTTCACGTCACCCGCGACGGTCGCCCGATCCGCAAACGTCGCTACGCTTTCAGCGAATCGTTCGCAGCGATTGCTCATGCCGCGCACTTCAAAGCCACCGGCGACGAACGCTCGGCGCATCGGGCACGCGAATTGCCTGGGCGGTAAACCGATCGATTGTCAATTCGAAGGGGGGAAGCGAAGAGATTGCACGCGATCGAATAAATCAGTTCGTGCAAAAGAATCCGGGATGGAACGTTCGAGTGTATCGAACACCGCTTGGAATTCGCATGATGGCGACGCACCAATTGTTTAGCCCTATGGACCCGATTGTGGATGCCTGCTTAGCCCCAGGGGCTGACGAGCGAGATATCCGTATCTTGAAAATGCTTTAAGTTTCGAGTTGCCAGTATCGCGTTGCGAACAGGCACAATCCCTGCTATTTGCACATCGCGTATTTCCACAGGACGACCGAGACCGTGCAGCTTCGCAGAAATCACACCAGCCCGACTCGCAGCCGTGCGATCGAAGTCCAAAACGTGGTACTCCAAATCTTCTGCGAGCATCGCTTCGAAAGCACTTTGTAGCGATCGCTTCCGCTTACCATCAGGCAGAGCATTAAGGCCATAGCTGATCTCGAAAATGCTGTTGCTCGTCGTCCACACTGAACCCGTTGACTGCGCATCCAACCAAGCGGTGACTTGCGGATCCGGAGCAGTCTTCATCAACTCCGAAATCACATTGGTATCGAGGACATGCATCATTCAAAACTCGGCGGAGCCGTTGGGCGACCTCTCTCTCTGGTATCATGATATCACCAGTTTTGTTTTCAGTCAAGCAGCTCGCCACTAGTCAAATGAAGCCCAGAAAAGAGTCCAGGCACCTTAGATTCAGGCAAACGCGTGCACGACTACTCTTCGGTGATTTCCTTCCCTCCATCGACTCCGCCGAGCCAAAAACTTGGCTCGTCCGCAGAATCTGTGGGTAAAAAGCGCTTGATATAGCTCCGCTTCAGCGTGTTGGATTTTTCGCATTGCACGAAAAACAAGCCGACAGGATCGAATTAAGTCAGGGGCTACCGAGGCAGCCCCTGACTTGTTTTCCGACTTCAGCGGCGCTCGAGTTGGTTCCCACCA
>JAYVHC010000786.1:0-2588 GCA_043771575.1 Planctomycetia bacterium | reverse complement strand
TCTCTCCGTTATTCTTGGGAGCCTCCATTGCGAAACTTTCGTTCGATGACGCTCGTTTGCATCCATCTAATGGCCAATAATTCGTACTCGACGGAGCCTGCAAGTAAGCAAACTGTAGTCCATGCAAACGCTCATGCACACAATGACTATTACCACCCCAGACCGTTGCTCGATGCACTTGATCAAGGTTTTGGCAGTGTTGAGGCGGACGTTTTTTTGGTGGAGGGTGAATTGCTGGTGGCGCATTCGAGTCTTGAGACGCGGCGCGAACGTACGTTGGAGAAGTTGTATTTGGAGCCATTGGCGGAACGCTGTCAAGCGAATGGAGGGCGAGTCTATCGCGAGGGACCGGAACTGATGCTGTTGGTGGATTTGAAGTCGGAAGCAGAAGCTGCTTACGCAAAGTTGCAGGAGAAACTGGTGGCCTTCGAGTCGATGCTCACAAAGCTCGTGGATGGCAAAGTCGCAGGCGGCGCAGTGCGCATCGTGGTATCGGGCAATCGTCCGGTCGAGACGATGGCAAAGCAGACATCGGGGTTGGCGTTCTTGGATGGTCGGATGAGCGATTTGGATTCCAATTCGCCTATCGAGTTGGCTCCGGTCGTCAGCGATCAATGGTCGAGCCATTTTAAGTGGCGTGGACGAGACGCGATGCCCAAAGACGAAATCGACAAGTTGAACGCTTTGGTCGCCAGGGCGCACGAACAAAAGCGTAAGCTGCGGTTTTGGGGCGCGCCGGATAATCCAGCTACTTGGGAACAGCTGGCTGCCTCTGGGGTGGACTTGATCAACACCGACAAATTGCAAGAACTGGCGGAGTTTTTAGCGATTCGCAAGTAAGGTAGCTAGTGTCCTAGGGATTGGTCGAGGCCCTGGGGTGGTTGGCTGGTCGGATCACGATTAAATTTCTCGCCGAACTTTGTAAAGCCATCGACGAAGCCTCCATGGCTTAAGAAAAACTGGCCATTCTCGACCCCCATAAACCGATCGAAACGATCGTCGCGGCCCGTTGGATCATGGCTGAAGCTGGCCGTGGTTAGTTCTTGCCATTGGCCGTTCGGTTCACGCACCCATTGGTTGCCGTAGAGGGCTTTCCGAAGGAGGTGACCGTTGCTGCCTCCAAAGTTCTCGCTGAAGCTATGCGGGCCGCGAATCCATCCGCCTTCTTTGGGCGCTTGCCACGATGAGATCAACATCCATCTGCCTTGTTCGGGGTGGAACCAATATCCGCTGTAAATGGTGAACGTTTTTTCCACTGGTTTAGCGGTCACGATAAAGCGTTGCTTTTCACCCGTCTTCCACATTACTTTGAGATGACTGTGGCCGCCGGTTCCTTCATTGCCAAAATCCCCGGAGTAAACGCCTTCGCCCTTACCGAGCAGTTTTACGCGGTTGACGTCGTCCACTTTCTTGCGATCGACGGCTTCGTCGCCACTGTCCCAAACGCTGAAGATGATACGCCGTTCGCTAGGGCTGTTGACTTGCATGCCGAAGTAACCCCGATGCCAGCCACAAGCCATATAGAAAGTCGTGCTTGGATCTTCAACTGCTGTAACTTCGCAATAGAACGCTTCAATTTCGGTCTCTTTTGGCACTGGATACACCAAGTGTACCGAAGCCGCATTGCGTCGCTCTTTCATGTTGAAGTGAGCTTTATTCAATACAGTCCCGTTGAGCACGAGCATCTCAAGATCGCCGAAAGGATTACCAGCATCATTCAATGATTCCAATGCGATCCGATGATATCCTGCCTTATCAATCGTGAACTCACCGAAATCGGCCTTGATAACTTGGTCTTTGCCTTTGCCGGTGACCGTCGACTCTCGCGACTGGCCATCGATTGTCATCTTTAAATGCGAGTCAGCGTTGACCGGCAAACGTAATTCGACACTGGCTGTAAGACGGCCGTCTTGCGAGAATTTTCCATACCAGTTGACCGATTGCTTCGGGTCGGTCCAACGCGTCACGCCATGCTGCTCAGAAATCCTTGCCGATTCAGCGTCTGGCAACATATAGGCCGTGAACGCCGGAACTCGAAGTTCTTCCGCGACAGCAATGGTTGCGAGGCCAATCACACAAGCGGACAATACGGAACGGAAGGCTGAGAACGTCATCAAATTGCCTGTGCCCGCGCGTGGCTGGAGCTGTGGGAATGTAAGTTTAGTCCCACATCATTGTACACCGCTGGGCTCGCAATGAATGGGCTCGCGAGTGGTTTGTCTAGATCACAAATTGGCGTTGATGGATTCGGGTGGCACGTCCTTGAGCCTGCGAAGGGCGTGGTGAGGCACCGTAGATTTTATTCTGCACCGAGGACTAGTGGCTAATTTTTTTTGGCAGCGGCTAGGATGTAGCCCAGCGCTTTGACGTTACGGGCCGGATCGGCTTTAAAACGTTTTAGTGATTCTGCGTCGGCGAACAAGATCACGGTGCCACTGCTTGGGTCGTGCAGCGCGTACTCAAGAGCACCGTCGACCAATTTGCCAGTCTCCAGGAAGATCATTGGGTCGTAACCCGATAGTACCGGGCTGTAACGATCGGGTGCTTGCATGAATTCTTTGACGGCTTCCGGGTTCTCCATGAGATAC
>JAYVHC010000785.1:0-1771 GCA_043771575.1 Planctomycetia bacterium | reverse complement strand
AACTTTCAGCAAAAACGCAGCCCATTTTTGAACTCAGTGCTTTGGTTTGCCCAACCAGCTATTATTACGGGTAGCCCCTCCGACCCAAATTCACCCCAGCGACACACCACTGATCCAAGCCAGACTAGGGACAAACTATAGATGAGCGAAATTGACGAGCAGCTAATGCAGGAACTGGATCGTTTTCGCGAGGACTTCAGCAATCTACGGCGTGAGGTCGGAAAAGTGATCGTCGGCCAAGACAGAATCGTTGAAGGCGTGCTGATGGGTTTGATCTCGGGTGGCCACATATTGCTGGAAGGTGTTCCAGGACTAGGGAAAACTCTGCTCGTGCGAACGCTGGCAAGTGTGCTGCATGCAAGATTCTCGCGCATCCAGTTCACGCCTGACTTAATGCCCGCGGATATCATTGGCACTAACGTCATGATCGATTCGCAAGGCGGCGGTGTACGGTCGTTCCAGTTCGAACGCGGTCCTGTCTTTTCCAACATTCTGCTCGCGGACGAAGTCAATCGCGCGACTCCCAAGACGCAGTCCGCATTGCTCGAAGCGATGCAGGAAAAAAGCGTCACCGTGGGTGGCATCTCGCATAAGCTCGAAGGTCTATTCTTTGTTATGGCAACGCAAAACCCGCTAGAAATGGAGGGCACCTACCCACTGCCCGAAGCTCAGCTCGATCGCTTTTTTTTCAAATTGCTGGTGCCATTTCCATCGACACAAGATATCGAGATAATCCTTAATCGCACAACCGACGTCGAAACTCCTGAAGCAAATCGCGTGATGGAGACCGATCGAGTGATTGAGATGAGTCGTTTGGCGCGGCGAATTCCCATCAGTGATGAAGTGCGGCGGTTTGCGATTCATACTGTTATGGGTTCGCATCCGGATCACGAACTAGCCAGCCCGATGACCAAGAAATTTGTGCGGTACGGTTCGAGTCCCCGCGGAGCTCAAGCGATTATTCTGGCCGCGAAGATCAATGCCATTCTCGACAGTCGGTATCACGTCGCTACCGACGATATCCGGGCTGTAGCTGCCAACTGCCTGCGACATCGTATTTTACTGAATTTCGAAGGCCAAGCCGAAGATATAAAGACGGATGACATTGTTGAGAATATCTTGCAGAATATTGGCAAACGACAAGCCGCGTAGTCATGAATTTGAACCATCCTCAGTGAGCTTGCGCCCTCTACACCGATGTATTTTAAGCGATTCGCTTGTGTTTTAGGTGGGTCGCTTCTGCCGGATGCGACCGGTGTTAGGTTCCACAATCATATTGGAAAGTTACGATTAACCAATGCACTGCAAGTATGCAAAAGTGGATGAAGGCGCAGGCCATCAGAAAATGCAGGTCTCAGTGCAGTCACGCTCGGCAAGCGTGACCCACCGAAAACAATGGTTGCGAGAAAATCGGTGCGATTCGGTAAGAACAGGCTTGTCGCATGTCGTTATTTGACTCGGAATTCCTCAAGCGATTGGAATACCTGTCGTTGGTTTCGAAGCGTATGTTTCGCGGACAACTACTGGCCCAGCGACGCACCAAACAACTGGGTGGCGGCATTGAATTCGCCGACCATCGGGAATACTCTCACGGCGACGACCTGCGTTACCTTGATTGGAACGTTTACGCCCGCTACGGCGATTTGCTGCTCAAGCGTTTTCAAGAAGAGGAGGACCTGCACGTTTATATCATGCTCGATGCGTCGCCGAGCATGAACGTTGGACAGCCGTCGACGAAATTTGACTACGCACGCCATGTTGCGGCGGCTCT
>JAYVHC010000784.1:0-2965 GCA_043771575.1 Planctomycetia bacterium | reverse complement strand
TGTCGCCGCAATCGTTTTTGATTGTTGCGGAAAACTCACCAAACCGAAATCCACCGCGCCCTGCTCTACCAAACGATAAACATCATCCGGATGACACATCTGTGACCGCAACTCTGCCTGCGGATGACGTTCCTTAAGGCGTTTTTGAAGGTGCGGTAAGTAACTTAGCCCAACACTGTAAATGGCGGCCAAGGTCGCGCGACCGCCCACTTCTTGGCTAATCGATCGGACCTCTTCAGCCAGCGCCTCGAACTGGCGAACCAGTTGAACTGCGCCTCCGTAAAACGCGTTTCCTTCGGCTGTCAGGACAAATGGTCTCTTGCTGCGATCAATCAACTGTACACGTAGGAATTCCTCAAGCTGCTGTACGGCTTGACTGGCACCACTCTGGGTCATTTCGTTGTCCGAAGCAGCTTTGGAAAAGCTATGTCGGGTCACCACATCACAAAAGACTTTTAGGCTCTTAAGCTGCATGTTCACGTCTGTCTCTAAGGGACTCGCCCGCCACTGGCGAAACAAATCCAGGCTCTTCGAACGATTTCTACCGCGAAGGAATTAGAATCGCTAATTCAAGCAATCGCTGCATCAAAAAGATGAATGATGTGAATCTATTCGTAGCTGGCTCAAACGTCAAGTTAGTTCGGCCTGAATTCCGGGCGAAGTTGTCAAGTGCCGAGCGATGTGTGCTACAAGTGAAGATAGATGAGGTAACGCAGACTAGCCAAAAGGGGCGGTTAGGCTTCGCTGCTACCCCACCGACGTGGAAGCGTCATCGCATAGAGCAGCACTACTGCACCGGAAGCGATCAGGCTCCAGCGGATCCACTCGGGGGGCTGCACCACACGTTGGGGCTCGATTGCCATGATTTGCTGCGGCCCAAACCAGGTATTGCTAATGGAAACCGCTTCCGTTTGTCCGCCAGAAAGAGTAGCGCTGTCGATAAGTAGGCACTCGATGCCAACGATAATGAGCATAGTGCCAACTGCGAAGAAGAATGCGCGCCACACGGTAATGACCTTAATCTTTCTGTGATTGAGGATTCGGGGAATTGCCCCCTACCAGCTACCCCAAGGGTCGGCAAGCCTCGGACAGAAAATGCAAGCAATCTTTGCTGAAAGATAGTTCTGCGGGCGGGTCTCGAGTTAATCGCCTATCGAAGCAGAAATTCACCCTAAGCCCTACCTTGAGTACCCACCAAACCGAATGAATAAAACCACTTGTTTGGAAAGTTACTTTTGCATCGACGGGGTCTGGCTAATGCACTGTCCAGATTAGATTTTTGGGTTCGGGAGGGCGAAGCTCCTGCTGAGCCACATGGGAAAAAGCTCCTGCTGAGCCACATGGGAAAAAGCTCGGTAGGAACCTCGCCCTCCCGTTGACGCGAACTCAACGTTTTAGTCTGAGCAGCACACTAACTACCTTAATCGTTGATTGACGGTGGGGTTGGCAGTATACTTGTTCCTCGCACGCAGAATCCCGAATTGTGCCGACTCGTTTTCGTTGACACGCAGCACGTCCTCCAACCCGTCCCACCTAAAAGATTAGGATGCATTCATGTTGAAGCCATCGCGTCGTAAATTTGTTCAGACAACGCTTATTGGTGCTGGCTATTTTGCCACTGCCGGAACTCGGCAAGCACTCAGCCGATCTCCGAACGAGAAGCTCAACGTGGCTTGCATCGGCGTTGGCGGCAAAGGTGGCGGCGATTCACAACATGCCGCTATGTTCGGAAACGTCGTCGCGATTTGCGACATTGACCGAAAAACCTTAAATGGCAAGGGAAATTCGGATGGATTTAAGGAAGCTGAGAAATTCACTGACTTTCGCGAACTGTTTGCAAAGTTCGGCAAGGAACTTGATCTCGTAACCATTAGCACACCGGATCACATGCACGGTCCGGTCACATTGGCAGCCATGCGCTTAGGTGCCAGTTGCTATACGCAAAAGCCGCTCACTCGAACCATCTACGAAGCACGCCTGCTGGCTCAGGTCGCCAAAGAAACAGGCGCCTGCACTCAGATGGGTAACCAAGGCACGGCGCTTGATAGTTCGCGCGAAGCGATTGCTCAACTGAAGTCCGGAGTGCTGGGAACGCTCAAGGAAGTCTACGCTTGGTCGAATCGTCCCGTATGGAATCAAGGTCCAGGCCGCCGCATGACCATGGCAAAGTTTGCCGAACAGGCGAAGAAAGATGATCCGGCCGAAGCAGCTGCAATTATCGCGGCCAAGAAAAAAGAAATCGAGGAAAAACTTAGCCAAATCGATTGGAAGAGCTGGATCGGTGTTGCCCCTGATCGTGAGTTCTGGCCAGGTCTTTACCACGACTTCCAATTCCGCGGTTGGTGGGATTTTGGAACCGGTGCCTTAGGCGACATGGCCTGCCATCAGTTGACCGTTCCATTTGCTTCTTGCGGTTTGCGCGATCCGATCTCGGTTGTCGCCAAGACTAGTGGCCACGATTTCGATAGCTACCCTGCCAGCTCGGTTATTAAATTCGAGTTCCCGGAGACCTCCGAACGGCCCGCGATTCCGTTTTGGTGGTACGATCGTCTTGGTAACAAGCCGCCCGCAGAGGTATTCGAAAAGGTGGGCGTCAAAAATGTCTCCAACAGCGGCGTACTGATTATTGGCGAAAAGGGTGCGTTCTACAGCTCTGACGACTACTGTGGCAATTATGAACTGAAAGGTGTCGAAAAAGCCAAAGTTGACTACGAAAGGGCTGAGGTCAAAGGCAGCAACGACGTCAACAATATGTACGAACTTTTCCGCACCAAGGCTGCTGGCGATCCGAAGGTCTGCCATTCGAATTTCGTCGATCGCGCCGGACCGCTTACGGAAACCATTTTGCTCGGTAACCTCGCCGTATGGGCCGCTGCCAAGGGCGGAGCAAACGGTGAGATGGGCGAATGGGGCGAAAAAGTTGAATGGGATGCCAAAGCCCTGAAGGTAACGAACTTGACCGCGC
>JAYVHC010000783.1:0-7406 GCA_043771575.1 Planctomycetia bacterium | reverse complement strand
GGAATACTGACCGATCGTTTGGAAGATGTGCTCGAGGATGAGGACGTCGAAGTGGTTGCGCTGCTGATCGGTGGGCTAGAACCCGCGCGGACGATCATGTTGAAATTGCTCGACGCGGGCAAGGATGTTGTCACCGCAAACAAAGCTTTGTTGGCGGAACATGGCGCGGAATTGTTCGATCGCGCGCGGTTGCTTGGTCGCTGTATCGCCTTTGAGGCCGCTGTGGCGGGCGGCATTCCGATCATCAGCAACATCAGCCAATGTTTCTCGGCAAACCAAATCACGTCGTTGCAGGGGATCTTAAATGGAACCAGCAACTTCATCGTATCTCAGATGGACGACCAAGGTTGGGATTATGCGCGGGCGCTCAAGGAGGCTCAGCGTTTGGGCTACGCCGAAGAAGATCCGACCATGGATGTCGACGGCACGGATGCTGCGCAAAAACTCGCTATTCTTGCTCACTTGGCATTCGGAGCCCGCATACGTTGGCAGGATATCCCGAGGCAGGGAATCGATCAGTTAGACATCCAAGACATTCGCTTTGCGGCTGAACTGGGCTATCGTATCAAATTGATCGCGCAAGCGCGACTAAGCGCACACGGTTTGGAACTCAGTGTTTCACCGACGCTGATTCGCACTGGTCGACCACTGGCGGAAGTGCGACGCAACTACAACGCGATTAATGTGGTCGGTGATGCGGTGGGTGATATCTTCTTCCATGGTCAAGGGGCAGGGCAGATGCCGACGGCGTCGGCTGTCGTCGCCGATATGATCGATACTGCGGTGGGACGTACGCCGATTACATTCCGCACCCTGGAACTTTGGAGCAATCGTGAATCGCCGGTATCCATTCGGCCGGATGATGACATGCCAAGTCGCTATTACTTGCGCTTGACCGTCGCCGACGAACCCGGCAGTCTAGCGAAAATTACGTCGGTGCTCGGAGCGCATTGCATCTCGATTTCGTCGGTGATTCAGCACGAGCCTGATCCGTTGGCCAAATCGCCTCAAGTTCAGTTGGTGATTATGACTCACGAAGCGCCTGAAGGCGCCGCGCGAAAAGCAGTCGAAGTTATTACACAGTTGAACGTGGTGAGTGGTCCGAGCGTTCGGATGCGAGTCATGAAGGATGTGAAGGTTTGAGCCCAACGTAGCATGGGCGGCCAGGCTGTGCTGCAGCCAGCAGGCTGACAGCCTGCACTACGAACTGCAGCCCCTCGGCGGACTCGCATCCATGAAATATGTGTTGGGTAAAGATGGAGCGATGCTCGGGGAACTCCTTCGGTTCACTGGCAGAATCACTGGCAGAATCACTGGCACACAGAATTTAAAATGACGCGCAACTCTAAAAGTTACGCATCGGTCAAGCAAGACACAAAAAACCAAAGGTTCAACGATTTATGAAGTACGCGATCATTATTCCTGATGGCTGCTCGGACTGGCCGATGGATGAGCTGGGTGGTAGGACACCGCTGCAGGCTGCGAAAATTCCCAACATGCATCGCGTGGCGAGTCTCGGCGTAGTGGCGCGGACCGATAACGTGCCCGCTCATTTGCCCGCTGGCAGCGAAGTGGCCAACATGACACTATTCGGCTACGATCCCAACGTCTACTTCACGGGCCGTGCCCCGATCGAAGCGGCGGCGCAAGGCATAGAACTTGGACCTCACGACTGGGCAGTTCGTTGTAACTTGGTAACCGTGATCGATCAGATCATGGTCGATTTTACCGCGGATCATATCTCGACCGATGAAGCCAAACAGTTGTTGCATTCGCTGGGTGAATCGGTGGGCGACCCACGCTTGCAATTTGTGCCTGGTGTGAGCTATCGGAATTTGATGATCTATCGGGGCAGCAAAGACGATCCGGCTCCGTTCACGGTTGACACTCGCACACGCGCCCCGCATGATCTGACGGACTTGTCAGTAGCTGATGATTTCCCGCGCGGACCCGGCAGCGATCTACTCACCGAATTGATGCAGCGGAGCGTATCTTTGTTCGCAGACCATCCGGTGAACAAGCAACGTGTGGCAAATGGTAAGAAACCAGCCACCAACGTGTGGCTGTGGGGTCAAGGTCGCAGTCCTGTGTTGCCTTCGTTCGCCGAACGTTTCGGTTTAAGCGGCGCGATGATCACCGCGGTTGATTTGCTGCGCGGCTTGGCGGCTTTAATGGGTTGGGACCGCATCGAAGTCGATGGCGCGACCGGCTACTTGGATACGAATTACGCAGGCAAAGGCCAGGCCGGAGTCGCGGCACTGGACAAATACGACGTGGTTTGCGTGCACATTGAAGCGACTGATGAGGCGTCGCACGAAGGCCGTTACGAAGAAAAAGTTAAAGCGCTCGAAGAGATCGATGCTCACATCGTCGGTCCGATGTTGGAAAAACTGCAGAGCATGGGCGAATACCGTTTGCTCGTTCTGCCGGATCACTCAACGCCGTGTGCGACCAAAAAACACAGCCACGGGATGGTTCCGCTCGCAGTCTGCGGCAGCGGAATCACACCTTCAGGGGCTGGTTACGACGAAATCCAGGCGGCTGCAGCTCCGCTTGCGTTTTCCAACGGATGGGAAATGATGGGGGCCTTCCTACGCGGAAATTGGAAACCAAATTAGCTTTGGGCGCAATTGAAAGTGCATAGCCGGATTTATTCCGAGCGGTCCCGTTGGCAGTAGAAAAAAGTAATTAGTTAAGGTTGAAAAGCACAATGCCTTTAGTCGTTCAAAAGTTCGGTGGAACAAGCGTCGCGGATCCTGAGAAAATTCTCGCAGCGGCTCGTAAAGCGATTCGCGCTCAACAAGAAGGCAACCAAGTTGTCGTCGTCGTCAGCGCGATGGGCCACAACACGGACTTGCTCATTGATCTTGCGCATCAAGTGAACGATACTCCGCCGGCACGAGAAATGGACATGTTGCTGTCAACAGGCGAACAGGTGAGCGTAGCACTGATGGCCATGGCCGTTCATGCATTGGGTTACAAAGCGGTCAGCCTTACAGGTGCGCAAATCGGCATCCAAACCGACAGTTCATTCACAAAAGCTCGCATCCGCAAAATCTCCGCTGATCGCATCCGCAAGTTGTTGGCTGAAAATAACATCGTGATCGCTGCCGGTTTCCAAGGCATTGACGAAGATTTCAATATCACCACGCTTGGTCGCGGCGGTAGCGATACTACTGCAGTTGCTCTCGCTGCAGTGCTCGACGCGGACGCTTGCGAGATTCACACCGACGTCGATGGCGTTTACACGACCGATCCAAGGCAACTCCCCGAAGCTCGGCAGATGTCCCGCATCGGCTACGACGAAATGCTGGAACTAGCCAGCCTCGGTGCGGGTGTGATGCACAATCGCTCGATCGAATTTGCGAAGAAATACGATGTGCCGATCCACGTGCGCAGCAGCTTTTCCGATACTCGCGGCACTTTGATCGTCAAAGAGAGTGAATCGCCCAGCACTGCAGTCTGCGGCGCCGCCATGACGCGCGATGAGGCTCGCATTACGATTCAGGGTGTACCCGACACTCCTGGAACCAGTTACGAGATTTTCAAACGGCTCGCCGATCGCAAGATCACCGTGGACATGATTGTGCAAAACGTCGGACAGGAAAACCGAGCGGACATTTCCTTCACCGTCCCCAAGGAAGAGCTTTCGGCAGCGATTAAAGCGGTTAAGCAAGCCGCAGAATTGGTCGGCGCGACAGGTTTCACGCACGATGATCAAGTTTCCAAAATTTCTGCCGTCGGACTGGGCATGGCCAAGCAGACTGGCGTCGCGCAGCAGATGTTCCGAGCAATTGCTGATGCAGGCATCAATATTCAAATGATCACGACCAGTGAAATCAAGATCTCGGTGCTCGTCTCGCGCGCCGAATCACTGGCGGCGCTGCGGGCTGTGCATCAAGCATTTCAGCTGTTCCGCCGCCCCGCCGACGCCGCCAACTGGGAATCTCTGCCGCCGCGCAAGAGCAAGCAAACGGATGTCAATAAACTGGTCGCTGACCTGCGCATGGCAGACATGGAGCAACTCTCGCTGAGCGACATTTCACTCTCCGACGACCAAGCGCGTATGACGCTCGTCGGCGTTCCCGACACGCCGGGCTTGGCCGCACATGTATTCGATGCGATTGCAGGGGCGGGAATTTTTGTCGACATGATCGTGCAGAGCTACGATGGATATCAAGGCGACACCAGCATCAGCTTGACGATTCCTCGGACGCAATACGACGCGTGTTTGAAGGTGCTGGAGCAGCTGAAAAGTCGCTTCAGTGTCCGTCGAATTCAGAGTAGCAAAGAGATCGCCAAGCTGTCCGTCAGCGGTATCGGCCTGCGCAGCCACACCAGCGTCGCGATCGGCATGTTCGAAGTGCTCGCCAAGGCGGGCATCAATGTGGAGATGATTAACACCAGCGAGTTGCAAGTGAACGTCGTGATCGATAGCGCCAGTGGACAGGAAGCGCTTAAATGCCTGACGGCTCATTTCGATGCAAATCTTATGTAAGAATGCCATGAAACCTACCGACAATCCATTAAATCCATTCGAACCCTCGCGAATCGACCCGCTGGCGAAACCATCCATAAACTCTTCACCGTTTTTCAAACTCAGTTAATTCTGGGATGTACGATCCTTGAGGGCGCAGCGTTCATCCTGTACATCTTGTACATCTATGTTCATTCATTGTGTTCGAAAAATTTATGCATCGGTGCTTAACGCTCCACAGCGTCGCCTTTAGCAGCTACGTAAGCGCCGCTGGAGTAATCTTCGTCAGCTCTCCAACGCGCCGCATGACGCAAAAACGCGACAGCGGAGCGTATGAGCTCAAGCATGGTTATCTCGCAAATCAGTCACAACTTTAAGTTTTTCAGGCCTCGTTAAGCATTACCGCCTTAACTGACCGTCGTTGTGAGTGGATTCGATCGTACGCGTCACGCGATGCCAACTTTGCATCTTCCCAAGTCAAACGTGGAGCTCCGCCCTCCGACTCCCAATTTTCCTCCCACTTCTTCTTCGCAGTGGGCTCAACTGACTCCCATTTAGTTCCCGACGAGTACGATTCCCATCCAGCTCGATAAGCTGGTTCGTAGTCCAAATATTCGACGTTCGGCTTGAAATACGGCCGGTTTTTGTACTGTGACATCCAGTACTGCGACTCAACTGTAGGATCAACGTCTTCGGCTAATGCCTTTCCGGCAAGGGCTCCAGCAACACCACCGATTATGGTCCCGGCGACAGTTCCAAGGGGGCCTGCAACAGTTCCTACGGCCGCGCCGGCGGCGGCTCCTCCGAGAGCGGCACCAACTCCCACGCCCACAGGATGAGCGCCCGATTCACCTGAAATGGGATCCTCATTCCGAAGCTGCTTTTTCTTTGCGACTTCGTCGGTGGTTTTTAAATCTTTTGTAGACATTGTCTCAGTTCCTCGTTTGATGGTTACAGTCAACACAATGGAATACTGTCGAAATGCAACCGCAATGCGCGTACCAATCTTGTGCGCAGATTAGATCCCCCAGAATTTTGAAGGGCGTGATTGGTGCTTAGCCTGCCACCCTAACCATGTAACCCCAATTTTCAAGTTGGACAGAGCACTAGCAAGCTCTGCAGATTCTTTTGAGTTGGTCTCTCGTTTGCTTTGTGAAAACACGGCGATGATTAGCGGGCAAAGGCATTCTTTAGTTTAGGACTCATTTGATGAGATTGACTTGTTTTTTACTGTTTTTTTTAGTCTATGGGTTAGCGCCACTTCGAGCGCGCGAATGGTCAGATAACTCGGGACACTTTAAAATCGAAGCTGATCTGGTTGCATTCGACGGGGAAACAGTCGTTCTCCGTGTAAAGGCTGGGCGGCTGTTGGCAGTGAAGCTTGCCAATTTATCTGCGGCTGATATCGCGTACCTTAAGACGCCTGAGGTAGCGAGCTTCGAGAACAGCGCCCCCATCCAAGATTCTCCGACGGAGTGGAGCCTGCAAAACGGTCAAGTTGTTCGCGGAGCGATCACCGGGATCGGAATTCAGCAAGTCGTGATCTTTCGGCGCGATTCGAACGTGCACGTGAGTTTTAATGGAAAGGAAATCGCTAATCCAATTTACAAACTATTGTTGCCCGAGATCGTAAATCAAGTAGCTTCGACATCGTACAAAACGCTGGATGAGCTCGATCGGCATTTAGCAACTCTTAAACCGCCCAGTGTTACCTACATGCTGCCAACAGTGACGATCACAACGAACAGCGGAAATGTTGCCATCCCTGTTTTTCTATTTAAAAAAGAAGAACAACACTATCTGTGGGCTGCCAGTGAACGCTTGCGACTACTTCAGGAATCCGAGCTAACTTCGGAGGAGCGCGAGAAAATTGCCGCTCGAGAGAATTTCCTGGCGCGATCCTTTGGGCGGGGTCGGCGCGCCGCCGCCACGCTGCCGGCAGAGATATCGCAAATACAGCTCGACCTACTCGCCAATGCAGCACTCGTGGCAGCCCGCGCCGAGTTTTGGGAAGTGGTGATTTCACCACCTAACGCCTACCTCTTGCCGTTCACAGTGGTTGTGCCGGCAGCCAATAGTGCTGAAGCAGAAGCTCGGGTGGCGGCTCAATATCCCGGGTACACTTTAGTTGGTATTAGTCGAACAGCTTACTGAAAACTGGATGCCCGTGCATTTGCCTGACGGAACGTCGATTGTTTAGAGACCGGTTGATAGGTTTTTGCAAACATCCGCTTTCGAGACTGGACCGAAACTAATGAAAATTCCAATGTTCCTCTCATGCGCGCTTCTTGCGACGGTCACCTCGGCCAAGGCTCAAACCACCGAAACGACCAACAAAGAAGGTGGAAAGGTTAGCTTAATAAGCGATCTCCTTAAGGATAGCACTCGTTCCAGTGTTCAAGTGCAGGATATTGTCCTCGATTTAGAGACAGGCCATGCCGCCCTACAAATCGTTAGTTGGCAGCACACCGACCGCGCCAAGCCCGTTATCGCCGTGGCGCCGTTTTCTCCGAAAATGGACGTGAAGCTGGCGACCCAATTGGCGCATGAGATTTCATCCACCGAGCCTCCCACGCTCAATCGCCAACTGGCTGAATCTTTGCATAAGACCTTCGGCCAAGAGGTTTATTGGTCAAAATACATTCGTCGTTTGAAGAGTGCTGCAGATGCCCAATTTGATTCGGAGAAATACGAGCTTGTCCCTTTTGCAACGATAAAGGATAAGAAAATAGTTGCTGTCGATGGCGAAGCGCTGGGAACGTTAGCCGACGTTGGACTGAGCGATTCGGGGGATATAGCGTACTGCGTGCTAAAGAGTTCAGATGGGGCGCTGCGAGCTATTCCTTTGGGGGCATTTCTGAATCGCGAGCGAAATAAAGATTGGACGATCGAGCTGGAGAGCAAACAAGTCCTGCAGTTTAAGCCCTTT
>JAYVHC010000782.1:0-2836 GCA_043771575.1 Planctomycetia bacterium | reverse complement strand
AAACTGACCAGTGCTGAAAAGTCAGATGCGATTCGCGCGGCGATTCGCGAAGCTCATCGACTGGGCGTGACGAGTGTTCAAGAAGCGGGCATTGGGTTGTCTGAGCTGGAGGTGCTCGATTTGCTACGCAGTAGCGGTGAATTGAAACTGCGGATGTACCTGGCACTAACGGGGCACCCCAGAATGACTGAGGCGGAGGTGAATCAGTTGGATGAGCTGCGGGTAAGGTTTAAGGATTTGTCGATTGGCGCGGTCAAACTATATGCAGACGGAGTCATTGAAGCGCACACCGCAGCGTTGCTTCAGCCTTATGCGAACAATCCGATGCGCGGGTTGCCAGAGTACTCACAGGCAGATTTGAATCGAGTGATCGCTATGCTGGACCGGCACGGGTATCAAATCATGGTGCATGCAATCGGTGACGGCGGCATTCGTATGACGCTGGATGCGATGGAATTGGCTGCCAAGGAGAACCCTGCTCTAGCCCAAGGGCGTCGGCATCGACTGGAGCATCTTGAATCGATCAGTCGAGAAGACATTCCGCGATTTGGGCAACTGGGGATCATCGCTTCGATGCAACCCTTTCACGCGAACCCGAACAGCAACATTTTCAATGTTTGGGCGGTCAATTTAGGGCCCGAGCGCGCGTCGCGGGCTTGGAGTTGGAAGAGCATACAAGATGCCGGCGGGCGTTTGGCGTTTGGCACCGACTGGCCGGTAGTGGGACTGGATCCGAGGGCGGGGCTGCATACCGCGATGACGCGGCAGACGCTCGACGGCGTGCCAGCTGGCGGATTTGGTCCTGAACAGCGACTGTCGCTGTCCGAGGCGCTGCGAGCGTACACCAGCGGGTCGGCTTTTGCCGAGTTTGCTGAGCAAAAGAAGGGGAGACTCCAGGCGGGAATGTTGGCTGATTTGGTAGTCTGGGATCGGGACATCTTCGCGGTGCCCGTTAGCCAAGTAAAAGATGCACACGTCGTCAAAACAATTTATGATGGAAAAGTCGTTTTTGCTTCTGAGTGAACTTTGGAAAAGGTGTGGGGACTGCGTGGCTTGGCGAAACGTCAACAAGTTCTGAAATCTGGGTTATTTACCACCCTAGCTTACGTTGACACCCTGTGGGGAAAAAAGTACGATCAACAGATTACTAACAGGGCCTACTAACGATGGTAGGTTCTATCGGCCGTTTCCGCCGATGCTCTTGGCTGGCATTCGAGGTCTGCGATTTGGAAAAATGAAGAGTCGCTGAGTTCGCTGTGCTGGTTCATATAGCAGCCGCTGTCGGATTTTGGAAACCGGCCGCAGTATTGCAACCGCCAGCCAAAAACTTGGACGCATGAATCCTACCGAACTACTTAGGCTTGTTGATTCGCTTCATCGCGAAAAAAACATTGATAGCGAACTTGTCTTTTCGGCTATTGAATCTGCCTTGCAGACTGCCGTTAAGAAGCACTTCGGTGAAGAATCGGAACCCACGGTTACGATCGACCGACAAAGCGGCGTCATTATGGCTGAATGCAATGGCACCGAGCTCAACCAAGAAGAAATTGGTCGCATCGGCGCTCAAACCGCCAAGCAAGTAATCATCCAAAAGATCAAGGAAGCCGAGCGTGATTCGCTGCTCGACGAATTCCACGATCAAGTTGGCCAGTTGATTACGGGTACGGTTCAGCGAAGCGACCGAGGTGTTACCACGGTTCAACTCGGCAATATGGAAGCGATTTTGCCTCGCGGCGAGCAGATCGCTGGCGAGTCATACCACAACGGTGACCGAATTCGTGCGGTCGTTTATGAAGTCAAGGCGGCGGGAAATCGTGTCAAAGTGATTCTAAGCCGGACCAAACCGCAACTCGTTCAACGCTTGTTCGAACAGGAAATCCCCGAAATCGCAGAAGGCGTGATCAGGATCAATGCGATCAGTCGCGAGCCGGGTCACCGAAGCAAGGTAGCCGTCAGTAGTTCGGATCAACGCGTGGATTGCGTCGGTGCCTGCGTTGGCGTGCGCGGCAATCGAATTAAGAACATTACCAGCGAGTTGGCTGGCGAACGCATTGACATTGTTCGTTGGAGCGATGATCCGCTGGTACTGATTCCCGCTGCCCTGCAGCCGGCAGAGGCTGAGCAGGTGCTGCTGTGCGATATGATCGGCCGGGCCATAGTGTTGGTGCGCGAAGATCAGCTTTCGCAAGCGATCGGCAAATACGGCCAAAACGTGCGGCTAGCGAGCAAACTGGTCGGTTGGGATATCGAAATCATGACCGCCAGTGAGCTTGAGGAGCAGATAGACCGAGCCGTAGGTGCCTTCATGGAAATTGATGGGATGACGGAAGATTTGGCACAAAGGCTGGTAGAGCAGGGATATTTATCTTACGATGACTTGTCGGTAATCGAACCCGATGCCTTGATGGAAATGGGTGGCATGACAGCCGAGCAGGTTGATTTGATTGTCGAGCAAGCGGAAGAAAAAGCCGAAGTGGCTGAAAAAATTGAGGAAGCCGCGAAGCGACAGAAGAAGGAACTTGCTGCCGCTGGCCATGCAGCTCAACATGCCGTTGAGCCAACTTTAGTAGCTGAGTCAGTTGCGGACCTTGTTGAAGACGACACGCCACCTGTGGCTGAAGTACCAGAGGAAATTATGGAAAAGAATAATGATACCGATCAGAAGTAACTCTCTGGCCGGTAGTGGCCTGATGAACTCAGGCCGACGATTCGCTGCGTTTTCCGAAAGGAGACGCCCGATGTAACCGACACCCCGCTTGACGAGTGGTTGTGTCACAACGTAGTACCCGCGCGGCACTACCTAATGAAGACCACTCCCTTCCCATACTTGTCCGGT
>JAYVHC010000781.1:0-4784 GCA_043771575.1 Planctomycetia bacterium | reverse complement strand
GTTCGTTTTCCGGTTAACGCGAAACGGGCTTGATGCATGCGGAGTAGATCCAAATTGGTTTGCACGCGGGTCAGTTCTTCCATCGTGTGAATGTTCTCGATGTATGCTTTGATGTCGCGGCGGTTATTCGCGTCGAGTTTTCGGAAATCGCTTCGTCCCTGCTTTTCTTCGTGCAGGTAGCGATGCGAGTAGTAAGCAGGAAACTCATCTGCCAAACTGTATTTGACGGCTAGCGGCAGGAAGGTCTTGAGGTTGAGTGTGGTGCCCTTCAGCGATGCAAGCAACCGCTTTTGTTCGGCTTCCATGGCAATAATGCGCTCCGTGCGATCCCCGCGGGGCAATTCGATCACTTTACTGATCAACTGCAGTCGACCGTCGTCGTGACATTCGAGCTTGCGAATCGCTTGCAGGGCACTCAGTCCAAGTAGATTGCCGAGTGGCTCTGCGCTCCGCGGGTGTTCAACGTCTTTATAAAACAGCGGATTGATATCGCCACCGCAGCCTTGCAGGAACAGAGCCAACGCTCCCTCGCTCAAGTTGTCCTCAATCGCTTTGGACGCAAAGCCAATAATGTCGGCAGTGTTGGCGCCACTCGGAACGCCTTGGATCGGGTGAACCGCGAAGTTGTAAACGACTGCTAATGTGCGACCATCGAGTCGATCGAGTCTGAGGATTCCAATCTGCGGGTCAACGGGTCCGACTTCGGCGACTTCGTCATCGGGTGGCAAAGAGTAAGCGTGTCGCACGTCAGCTGTTTTGCCATTCTTGAGCCTGAGGCGGCGATTCTCCATGATGCGATCCTCGTGACCGCTGCCCGCGCCGACTTTGACCTCCACCATGTGCTGCAGCGCCGTCTTGACGGCTTCTACAGTTCGCGCGGCTACATCGTCACACACTACTCCATGACAATGGCTGGCATTGATCAGCACATTGGTCGGCTGGATGCCACAGTCTGTTTTTAATCGGTCCCGGACCGAGGGCAAGTAATCATTCTTAATGTATCCAATCTCCCCGATGGCAACCGCATCGACGGAAATGATAACCATAGTAGTTCCAGCACCTCTCAAAACAATCGCTTTCGCATACAGCGGATCGTTGACCGGCCCCGCGTCGCGATTAGTAATGTCAACTTTGGCGGTACCAGCTTCCAACTTGGCCTCGCAATTGCGGGTGAGTACAAGGACGAGAAGGGAAACGCACAACAGGCCACCCGCGTATGCGCTCGGAGAGGTCTTAGTCAACATGTAAATTACTCCCTGGAGAATTTTAGGCTACAGTGCGAATTGTAGTCTAAGATCGCGTGGCCGGACGAGCAATTTCCCTTGTCGTCAAGTCGCATAGGTTTCGCTACGATATGTCAACTCTCCAACCCGGTCATCTTTGAAACTCAAATCATGCGTGATGCCTCTCAAGTAGTACTCGGCCTCGATTTTGGCACCGAGTCGGTTCGTGCACTGTTGGTCGATGTCAGCGGCAAGGAACTAGGTTCAGCAGTTGTGCCGTTCGCGCATGGTCAGATTATTGATCGATTGCCAAATAATGGTCGCAAGTTGCCGTCAGTCTATGCGTTGCAACATCCGCAAGACTGGATCGATGCGGCAGCGAAAGCAACTACGTTGGCCAAGCGTTCTTCAAAAGTCGATCTAAACGCGATCGTTGGTATCGGCATCGACTTCACCAGCTGCACGATGCTGCCGACGAAAGCAGATGGAACGCCACTGTGCTTGTTAAGCGATTTTGCGGACGAACCCCTGGCGTGGCCAAAACTATGGAAGCATCACGGGGCTCAAAAGCAAACCGATCGCATCAACGAAGTGGCCCGCGCCCGCAATGAGCCGTTTCTAGATCTTTATGGCGGAACGATAGGTCTGGAGTGGTTCTTCCCAAAGATGCTCGAGACGTTGGAAGATGCACCGACGGTTTACCAGGCGGCTGACGTCTGGTTAGAGGCGGGCGATTGGTGCGTGTGGCAATTGGTTGGCGGACCAGCGACGGCGTTACCGCGATCCACTTGCCAAGCAGGTTACAAGGGCATGTGGAACGCCACGGACGGCTATCCCAGTGAAGCATACCTAAAAGCCGTCAATCCAAAATTTGGGGATGTTGTAAAGAAAAAGATGCCCGGTCAATTGATTCCGCCTGGCAAAGTCGCTGGTGGACTGGTCGCTCCGATGGCGAAGCGGTTTGGATTGCGCGAGGACACACCCGTCAGTGCTGCGATTATTGATGCCCATGCTGGCGTTCCCGGCGCGGGCGCCTCGACACCAGGAACTCTGGTCATGGTGATGGGGACGAGTTCCTGTCACATGTTGAACTCGGTCGAAGAACGCAAGGTGCCAGGCGTGGCGGGTAGGGTCAAAGATGGCATTCTGCCCGGATATTACGGCTACGAAACGGGACAGGCCGCCGTGGGTGATGCGTTCGATTGGTTGCGCAAGTTGACGGGCGCAGAGAATTTGCAACAACTCAGTGCCGAAGCGGCGGGGATCGCGCCTGGCTCAGAGGGTGTGCTGTGTGTCGATTGGTTTAACGGATGTCGCACTCCGCTGATGGATGGAAGACTGCGAGGTGCGTTCACGGGGCTCGCATTGCATCATCGGCCCGCACACTTGTATCGCTCCCTGCTGGAAGCCTCCGCTTTGGGGTTGCGCTGGATTGTAGAAACGCTGCGCGAGGGTGGCGTTCCAGTCAAGAAGTTCATCGCTACAGGCGGATTGCCGCATCACAATCCATTAGTGGTACAAGTTTACGCAGATGTATTAGGCGAATCGATCTTGATTCACCCCAGTAAGCATGGACCTGCGCTCGGTGCTGCGATCCTCGGTGCGTTGGCGGCAGGAGTTTTCTCGTCGCCGGCCGCTGCGATGCGCGCCATGTCCGTCCCCAAACCTGGTGCTGCAGTTTTGCACAAGCCGAACCGCGATTGCCGCAGAGTATACGACAGCCTGTATGCGGACTATCGCGGACTGGGTGATTTCTTAAAATCGTAACCCGACGCGTCAGTGAGGACGAAGGACTTACTAATCGAAAGTATATCAGCATGACAATCACTCGACTGAAGAAAAAACAGATTCAATTGATCGCCAGCGGAGATCTGCGATTGTCGGCAAATCAAGTCTGCTGGCCAGCTCAGGCGGCGATGGAAAAGGCGCTCGGAACGGCGCTCGAGAGCGAAGGATACAGCATTGTTCGCGCACACGCTTATGACTCGAAAATGAAGCATGGCTTTATCTGCAGCCAACGTCAGGGCATGGACGTATTTCGCACCGTCGATCCGGACGCTCCACTCATTGTGGCTGAAGCCGTTTGGCAATATTCGCATCATGTGTTGGCTGGCTTGACGACGCACCATGGGCCCATTCTAACCGTAGCGAATTGGAGTGGTCAGTGGCCGGGCTTGGTTGGGATGTTGAACCTCAATGGATCCTTGACTAAGGCCGGCATCGCCTACTCAACTCTGTGGAGTGAGAATTTTACCGATGACGCGTTTTTGGGGAAACTTCGTGATTGGCTGACGACAGGCAGGGTGTCGCATGAACTCGACCACGTGCAACCGCTCAGCCAACTCTCGATCCCCAGTAAAGTTGCGAAGCTGGGCGCGATGTTGGCCAAGCAACTTCGCAGCGACAAGGCGATTATGGGGATCTTCGACGAAGGATGTATGGGGATGTTCAACGCGATCATTCCCGATCAGCTACTACATGATGTCGGTGTATTCAAGGAGCGACTAAGTCAGTCGGCGCTGTTTTACGAATCGCAGCAAGTTTCCTCGGGCGAAGCCGATGCCGTTTACAGTTGGCTGAAGAAACGCGGAATGAAATTTCATACCGGTTCGATGCATGCCACCGATTTGACGGAAGAACAAATTCTCATGCAGTGCAAAGTCTATGTGGCTGCAGTGCGAATTGCCGACGACTTTGGTTGCGACACGATCGGCATTCAGTACCAACAGGGGCTGAAAGATCTATTGCCTGCTAGCGATCTGGTCGAAGGCACGCTCAACAACCTGGATCGTCCGCCAGTCAAATCGCGCGACGGAAAACGAGTTCTTTTTAAGGACACGCTGCTTCCACACTTTAATGAAGTCGACGAATGCGCTGGGCTGGACGGGTTGCTGACCGCCCGAGTTCATCAAGCTTTAGAACAACCACCCGAGAATACCTTGCATGATGTTCGTTGGGGCGCGCCGGTAGGTGATGAATATGTCTGGGTCTTTTTGATCAGCGGTGCGGCGCCGCCCGAGCATTTCATCGGTGGCTGGAAGGGCACCCATGGCTACCGCCAACCGGCCATGTATTTCCCCAACGGCGGTAGCACGATGCACGGCGTTTCTAAACCTGGTGAGATCATTTGGAGTCGTATTTATGTGGCTGACAACGCCTTGTATATGGACATCGGTCGCGGCGGCGTAGTGACTTTGCCCGAGGCTGAAACCAAACGTCGGCTCGATGCCACCACGCCTCAGTGGCCCATTATGCATGCGGTTACCTACGGTGTCAGCCGCGATCAATTGATGGCCAAACATCAGGCCAACCACGTCCAGGTTGTCTACGCTAACGATGCTAAAGCGGCTGACGAATGCATGCTTGCCAAAGCTAGCATGGCTGCGACCCTTGGCATCAAAGTAAACGTCTGCGGCACGCGGTCGCGAACTCAAGCTTGGAAGTAGTCGTGGTTGGAGTGCAGGCGTTAGCCGCTGTTCAATGGCGGGGGACGCCACCGCTGTAAACATCTTTGCCATGTGAAAAGCGATAAACGGGAGAGCGACGCTCCTGCGGAGCCTT
>JAYVHC010000780.1:0-6571 GCA_043771575.1 Planctomycetia bacterium | reverse complement strand
GAGGTCCTCTATAAGAAGCCGATTTTGGTGGAACGCGGCAGCTACCGGCCACTGACGAACGTCAACATCGACATGCTCCGCGCCGCCCATGAAAAATTTATTCAAGAACCCGATGTGGTGGCCGATCAAGTCGTGACGCTAGCAGAGATCACCATGCACAACTTGAAGTCGGAAGGTGAAGTCAATCTACAGGACTTCTTGGCCCGAGTTGACTTGTTAGCCGCGTGCGGCATGACGGTCCTCATTTCCGACTATTTTGAATACTATCGACTCGCGGCCTACTTAGCTCGATACACCAAGAAGAAAATTGGCATCACCATGGGTGCCGCCAGTCTCTGCGACTTGTTTGATGAGAAGTACTACACGGAACTCGACGGTGGCATTCTCGAATCGTTCGGCCGCTTATTCAAGAACGATTTGAAGTTACTGATCTATCCGTTGCTGGATCGCAAGACAGGTGCCCTTACGACCGTCGAAAACCTGGAAGTTGCACCGGAGCTCCGCAAACTCTATCGCTACCTCGTCGACAAGGGTTGCATCGAGCAACTCGACAACTTCAATCCCGATAACTTGGCGACGTTCTCGCGCGAAGTGCTGCGGATGATCCAATCCGGCGATCCCAACTGGAGTAAACACGTTCCTGCCGAAGTTGCCGAAGCGATTCAACGCCGGGGATTTTTCGGCTATCGCCGCACCGCAGTCGCCAAGGAAGCCACGCCGATGTTCGTACCCAATTGCATCGGGCAGCTGCCGTTTACTCAAGGTTGCATGCCAACTACCTAATTGCCTTTATTAGCCCGGTCGGGAGAGCGAGGCTCCTGCCGAGCTTTTTGGGGCTTGAACGTTTCCATCCGTTGGAAAAATGCGAGTTGACTTCGGACCGTTGCCCTTCGTCCGAACGGTTGGGGACAACCGTTCTACACTTTCTATCAGCGCGGCGTCGTCCTCCCGTTTCTGCCTGCGAATCAAGCTCCAACCATTCGCGAATGCGTTGACTTTGCTTTTTGGCTGAGCAGCTCAGCTTGACTTCGGATGCCGCGATCGGCTAATCGTCTGGGGATGAAGAGGTCCGAAGGGCGACAGCAGAATTCGTTTGCTTGGATTCAGTTCGCGTGCTGCGCGTGCTGGGTGATTTCGTTTTGTGGTTGCCGCAGCGTCGTTCCCATCTATGTGTGGCAGCCGGCTTCGTTCATTTGCCCCCACAACGCAAGAATCGCGATTGCGCCGATTGCTGGCAATGCAGAAGTGGCAGCCCGGATTGAGCGCGCATTGGTAATGCAGCAGCCTGTAGCGCGCGGGGATCTGAAGCTGATCTCTTCGCAGGATCTCATCGCTTACTCGCCGATCCGTTTAGTGTCGACGGCTGCAATGGAAAACGAGGCAACTGCAATTCGAGCTGCACAGCAATCTGCGGCTGAACTGTTGCTCGAAGGCGAAGTTCTGAGCGCTAAGTTGGTTGATCCGCAAAACCGCGAGCCGCTGACTGAGGAGTCGCCGCCACCGAACGAGCAATTGCTAATTTCGTGGCGCGTGATCGACGTGACTACTTCGAAGTCGGTCGCGAACCAAGTCGTATCAATCGACACTTTGCGAGCCGATAGCGACTATCCCGATATGTTGTTGACGCACCCCGACCCCACCGATCGACTGATCATCGCCAGCGCCCGGGATTCTTGGAAAGGCTTGGCGCCGAGTGTAGCCAAAGACGAAGTTGAGCTGATGGTTCCATGGCTGCAGGTGGGAGCGATGAGCGTTCGAACGGGAATCGTAGACGCGCAAAATGGTCGCTGGGATTTGGCATCGCAAAAGTTTGACACCGCTGCCCGCTGGAATCCGCTGAACGTCGCCGCGCACCACAACTTGGCGATAGCTCAAGCGGCGCGGGAAGATTTTCGGGTCGCCAAATCACAGTTAAGCCGAGTCAGTTGGCCCCTTTCGACGCGATTGCCTGCCGAAAGTCGCTTTTGGCTGGACCAGCGAGATCGCCAGTTTCAAGCGGCTCATGGACTCGGAGAACCCGCGGAAGGCTGGCTGTTTCCAGACTCCGTTCAGCGGAACTCTTCCAAAGCGGTAAAACCAACTAGTATCGAGGAATTGCCTTGGTGGACGGCGATTCCCATGGCGAAACCACCCGGTTGGACATGGCGCGCCTGGTTCACACAGCCTTGGGTGCTGTGAGCAGGCATAATCGGCCCCCCTATTCCGGCAGAACCACCCGTCACCGCTGTCGCTTGGGCTTTAGTTTGTCGGCGCTCGAAGTAATATAGAGACTCTGGGAGAAGAGTCCCGGCGTTGGGCTGGTTCGTTTATTCGCGGAGCCCAACGCACAATCACTTGGATTGTCACAAAATTCTGGTAGGAAATTGAGCATGTTGGCTTGTGTATGTAGCCCTAAGACGGCGCTGAAAATTGCCATCGCAGCCCTGCTGTTGATTAGTGCCTCACAGCCTGCAGTTTGTCAAACGGTGCCAACTTCGGTTCGAAATGGACAGGGTCAAAAGCTCGCCCCCGATGCGCTGGTCATCATTGAATCAGCGCCGGAGCAAGGAGACACTGCTCTGGGGCCTATCGATTTGCCGCTGGTTTCAAAGTATCCCAATTTGGTTTGGAAGCCGAATTATGCTCCCAGCTCAGAAACGCTCTTGGCCAAAAGCAAGGATGTGACTTTTCGCAACGATACTTATTGCCTGGAGTTCGCTTTCAAGCCAGTGAGGATGATCCAAGTCAACGACAAACTGGTGTGGTATTTACTTTACCGTGTGCGCAATGTCGGCGGCGATTTGAGGCCTGAGCCGAATAAGGATCCCAAAGCCGTTTCGACTGAGTGGGTGCGTTTTTTTCCAACATTTGTCCTCAATTCGCTGAGTGCAAAACGGGAATACATGGACGTCATTAATCCGGCTGCAAAGGCGATGATCGCCGCCAAAGAACGTGTCGGCCAGCCTATTTACGACTCGATTGAAATACAGCAGCAGAAGATCCTGCTGTCGAGCGAAGCGGATAACCATGAGGTCTGGGGCGTAGCGACTTGGCAGGACATTGATCCGCGTACCATTTTCTTCTCCGTTCGCGTCCGAGGTCTGACCAATGCGCAGAGGTTGGAATCTCGCGGCTCGGAAATCGCCTATCTTCAAAAGCAGCTGGTGCTCCACTTCTCTCGGCCGGGCGATACCGTCAACGAACTCGAAGACAAGATTCGCTACGGCGTGCCTGCAATCGATGACGAAGCGCGTCAAAAGTACGTTCTCGACCAATATGGTTTGAAGGAACGCCTTGATCATCTGTGGATTTACCGCTAAGATTTGGGGTTCAAGCGGCAAAAGCCGTTCCTTCAAATTCTTCGCGGCCGATGTCCTTTCGACCCCGGCTGGCGATTGCCTATCCTGTATTTTGATTCTCGGAAGTTGTCATGGCACATAAAAAGGGTCAGGGTTCCACTCGAAACGGTCGCGATAGCAACGCGCAACGGCGCGGCGTGAAGCGATTTGGCGGCCAGCTGGTTACCGCAGGTTCGATTTTGGTTCGTCAAGTGGGAACCAAATTTCATCCCGGACGCAATGTTGGCATGGGCAAGGATTACACCATCTATTCGCTGATCGAAGGGCATGTGTTCTTCGATCAAGAAGGACGCCGCATTAACGTCCAAACGATCGCTGCCGCTAGCTAACGCTTATTGAGCACTGACTTTAGTAGCGGCTGAGCTTGCGCGGTACCGATTTATGCGCCAAGATGTTAATCGTAATCAGCTGGAACGCGTTAGCGTCGGGTTGATGGTTTCCAACCGGACGCTAACGCGTTCCGGCTGATAGAACCAGAGAAAGAAGACCATGAAACACCTGACGCGACAACGTCTGACGCGACTCCGTGTCTTGACTTTCTGTTTTGGATTGGCTTTCTCGCTTAATTCAGGTTGGTGCACCGCGGATGCTTCAACGCTCCTCACAGGCATGTCTGAAGTTGACATTACGCCGCCAGCTGGATTTCCTATGGCGGGTTATTACCACGAGCGTCTAGCCGAGGGGACTTTGGATCCTCTCAAAGCAAAGGCGATTGTGTTCCGCGACGATAATTCCGCGGGAGCTTTAGTCGTCTGCGATCTGATCGGTATCGCGACCGATCTCACACGCGAAGTCCGAAAACGGGCATCCGAAAAGACTGGAATTCCGCCCGACCATATTGCTTTAGCTGCGACGCATTCGCATACGGCTCCCGACTACATGAAAGAGTTGTATCTTCGACTTGGAAACGAGAAACAGTTACCCGAGCGCGCACAGTACATCGACAAACTCATCGAGGGTATCGTTTCGGCGATTGTTGACGCACATGCGACTGCTAAACCTGTTCAACTCAAGTTGGGCACCGCCATCCAAGAAACACCCGTATCGTTCAATCGAAGATTTGTAATGCGCGATGGTAGCGTGCGCACATGGATGAACTTTTCGAACCCCGATGTGGTTCGCTCGGCTGGGCCTATCGACCCTGAAATCCAGCTGCTAGCCATCAGTGACCAGAACAACCAAACCTTGGGCCTGTTGAGCAACTTTGCTTTGCACTTAGATACTGTTGGGGGCATAAACTGGAGCGCTGACTATCCGTTTTTTATAGAAAAAACTCTCCAGAAAGAAGCAGGAAAGAACTTCATTTCCATTTTCGGAACCGGTTGTTGCGGCGACATCAATCATGCCAATCCTAATGCCAAAGAGGTAAACAAATCGGCCTTCATTGGGAACTCGTTGGGTGCATCGATCCAAAAACAACTGGGCACTTTGCAACCCCTTGCTTCAACCCAACTTTCGGTAAGATCGCGCACTGTTTTGCTACCCCTGCAGGGAGCGACTCAAGAGGAAGTCGAGCGCTCAATTTTGATTCTCAAACTTGCTAAAGCCAATGAGAAAGTGGAGTTCCTCGACCATGTCACGGCGTACAAGAAATTGATTTTGGATCAATTGATTCATCGCAAACCCTTTGCGAATTCCGTTGAGTATATTACTTGGGGACTAAGCCGGGCGCTGGCCGGCATTGGCGAGTCGATACCGGTAGACATTACCGTGATGGCACTCGGACAAGACGCGGCTATCGTCTGCCTGCCCGGCGAGATCTTCGTTGAGCTTGGTTTAGCGATCAAGCAGGGGTCACCGTTCCGCAACACATTCGTTATCGAGCTGTGCAATTCTGTTGAGACAATCTACGTACCTCATCGAGCCGCATATGCAGGCGGCAGCTACGAAGTAACCAATTCCAACGTGATGCCGGGTGCAGGTGAAATGCTAGTGGAAGCCGCATTGGGGTTACTGCGGGAATGCGCTTCATCAACATCCCCCACAACGCGTTGAAGAATTACCATTTTTTGCCTATAGTCAAGCTGTAACGCAGCATAAAAAGGGGTCTGACCCCTTTTCAATCGGGTTCATCCCAGTCAGTTAAGTCATGTTTGTTGATCGCGCAGAAATTGAAATCGAAGCCGGAAAGGGCGGAGACGGCTGTGTAGCCTTTCGTCGCGAGAAATACGTTCAAAATGGCGGCCCCTGCGGCGGGGACGGGGGGGACGGTGGCAGCGTTGTCTTCCGAGCTCGCGAAGGTGTTAACAGCTTAGTGGCTTTCGGTCATCGCAAACATTGGCGCGCCGAGCGTGGCGGTCGGGGCCAAGGCTCTGACATGCATGGCCGCAACGGTGAAGACCTCATTGTCGAAGTGCCACCGGGCACGGTAATGATCGATGCGTCGAGCGGCATGATCATCAAGGATCTGGTTTCGACCACCGAAGATGTTGTTGCCGCTCGCGGCGGCCGCGGCGGCAAAGGCAACACCCGCTTCAAGACTTCGACCAACCAAGCTCCCTACGAAGCGACCAAGGGTCTCAAAGGCGAATTGCGCCGCGTCATCCTAGAATTGAAAGTCATCGCGGATGTCGGTTTGGTCGGCAAGCCCAATGCAGGCAAGAGCACTCTTCTCAGCCGCATGTCGCGAGCGCGTCCGGAGATCGCGGACTATCCGTTCACGACTAAGTTCCCGAACCTTGGCCGTGTCATCGTCGACATCGATCGCTCATTCGTCCTCGCGGATATTCCAGGATTGATTGAAGGCGCATCCGAGGGAGTTGGGCTGGGACACGATTTCCTGCGGCACATCATGCGGGCGGGGATTTTAGTGCATCTCGTTGAACCGCTGCCGAGCGATGGTTCCAATCCGCTTGAAAACTATCGCATCATCCGCAAGGAACTTGCAACTTACAGCCTTGAATTAGCCGAGCGGCCAGAAATCGTTGTGGTTAGCAAAGCTGAAATCCCTGAATCGGCGGAAGTCTTCGATCAACTTTCCGCTGAAGTTGGTCGCGAAGTCCTGCGAATTAGCGCAGTAACTGGCGAAGGGCTAAACAAGCTGATCTACAAAATCAGTGCCGAATTGGAGGCGCGCAAAGCCATACCAGCCCCAGCGCCCACGGCACTTTAGACCGCCAGCATTTCGCCAAGGTGGAATACTGCCGAATGCGACGATCGTTCGGGCTCCGAGTTGTAGAGCAACTCGGCCACGTTTCAAAAATCACAGCCTGTTCCTGATGAATTGGGCTTTT
>JAYVHC010000779.1:0-5197 GCA_043771575.1 Planctomycetia bacterium | reverse complement strand
GGCTGAAACGCCCAATGATTCGGATCGCGAGTCCGCGCGACCGGCGTTATCGCCCCCGGGAACGTCGCACCCATCTCGATCCAGCGAACGAGATCCGCGATCTGCCTCTCGCTGAGCTTATCGTCTTTCGGCATTCTGAGATCTTCGTCCTCCTGCTGTACCGCCTGAATCAGCAGACTATCGAGCGGCTTGCCCGGAACAATTGCCGCGCCCGAGTCGCCGCCGCGCAACGTCGCCTCACGTGAATCGAGCCGCAATCCGCCCCACTGCTTTTGTTCGCCGTGACACTTCAGGCAGTGCTCGGTCAGCAGAGGACGAATGCTGGTTTCATAAAAGCGAATCTGCTCGGACGTTGAAGGTTCCCCTCCCGCCGGTTCTTCAACAGCCAGCACCGCACACAGCAACATCACGAACACAATCGAGCCTCCACCGCTTCCGTTCAATTTCAAGTCCATGTCCACAAGATTACATTTCCATCTCCAGAAGGCTACATTGTATTATCTCAAGCAGCCACAGGATACTATTGTAGAACGATTGTCCTCAATCGTTCCGGATAGCACCGTGGCTCACTTGAACGGTTTCATCCGTTGGAAAAATGCGAGTTGACTTCGGTCCGTTGCCCTTCGGCAGAACGGTTGGGGACAACCGTTCTACACTGAGCCTAGCAAAGTTGGAGGAACACCATGCGGAATTTGACTGAGCCGGAGACCGACTCGCTATCCTCCAACACACGCTGGCGGCTCGTGGTGATGTTGATGGTCTTGGCAGGTCTAGCCCACTTCAATCGTGTGGGGATCTCGGTTGCAGGCAGTGAAATATTCATCAAGCAGATCGGTATCACCGAAGTTCAGATGGGTTGGGTCTACACGGCGTTTCTGATTGTCTACACGATCGGCATGTTGCCCGGCGGTTGGCTGATCGACCGCATCGGTTCGGCGAAGGCGCTGACCCTGCTTGGCTTGACGATGGGTACGTTTGTCGCGTTGACCGGAACGCTGGGGTGGATCACCAACACGCCAGTCAGCTTGTGGTTAGGCCTGCTCGTGATTCGCGGTTTAGCCGGAGTTTGCAGTGCTCCGCTTCATCCGGGCGCCGCGCATGTCGTGTCCGATTTGATGTCCGATCGTCGCCAAGCGACGGCAAATGGCATGGTGACTGCTGGAGCGTTGATCGGCATCGCGTGTTGTTTTCCAGTCTTCGGCTGGCTGATGGATCAGCTTAGTTGGACGTGGGCATTTGTGGTCAGTGGAACTGCGCTGGCCGCCTACGGCCTGCTATGGAAATGGTATGCGTTGCCGATGCTGCCAGGCCCGCAGCGCACGGTCTCCGCAGCAACTGCCAAGGCGGATTCGCGAGCGACCTGGTCACTTCTGCGAGATCGCAACCTCTGGCTATTGACGCTCAGCTACGCTGCTTATAGCTACTTCCAATACCTATTTTTCTATTGGATGAACTATTACTTCGAGGAGGTGCTGCATGTACCGAAGTTCGAAGCGCGGCAGATCTCGTTCTATATCACGCTGGCCCAAGGGGCCGGGATGGCTTTCGGCGGTCTGAGCACCGATCTCGTGTGTCATTGGTTCGGCAGAACAGCTGGTCGGCGCGGCATTGTGATCACGGGCATGAGCCTCGGCGCGCTGTTCGGTTACATCGCCGTATCTCGCAACGACCCGTGGAGTGTAGCCGCATGCCTGGCGTTTTCAATGGCCGCGCTGGGGATGTGCGAAGGTGTCTTCTGGACGACGGCGACCGACCTCGGCGGCAAGGCTCGAGGTTTCTCGGGAGCGTTCATGAATACCGGCGGGAACGTTGGCGGGTTGATCTCCCCCGTGCTTTCGCCCTTGCTCGCCCAAGAATTGGGCTGGTCGGGTGCAATTACGGTGGCCTGTATCATCAGCGGACTCGGCGGGTTGATTTGGTTTGTCATCAAGCCACTAAAAGCGAACTGAAACAGAGCCATGTCTAAACACGATTTCTCAGCTGACGAATTTGCCTCGCGCCGCGCTCGCGCCCGTGAGGCCCTTGCTGCAGCGGGACTCGAATGGTTCGTGGCTTTTCATCCGGTGTCGATCCGCTGGCTAACTGGGTCGGACGCGAAGAGCTATCAGGAGTTCCAATGCCTGTTGATCCCGGTCGAACCCGGTCCGATCAGCGTGTTGACTCGCGACGGCGAACGGAATGAGTTCCGCGACGACGCGCTAGTCGATCAGCTTCACACTTGGGGTGGCGGCGAACCGGATGATCCGATCGCAGCCCTCGAACGACTTGCCAAGTCGTTGGGTATGAAGGGAACACGCATCGGCATGGAAGTGCCTGGCTACTATCTTCATCCACACCATTACATGCGGCTCAAGCAACTGTTCGGTGACTCGCTGGTGGAAGCGACGACATTGATTCTCGACTTGACACTGGTCAAGTCCGCTACCGAGTTAAACTACATCCGCGAAGCAGCGCGCATCGCGGACATCGCGATGGCACGCTTCGCTGCCGCGCTCCGCGCGGGCTGCAACGAACTCGAAATCGCCGGCGAGGTATACCACGCGCTGCTCTCTGCAGGTAGCGGGTTGGCGGCGAGCCCCATCAATCTCGTTTCCGGCGAACGCTCGTGCTTCAGCCACGGAGCTCCGACCGATCGCCAGTTGCGTCGCGGCGACTTCGGCAATGTCGAATTTGGAGCAACCTGCAAACGCTACACCGCCACGATCGGTCGGCAATTTTGTCTCGGCCAACCGACTCCCCGGATGCTCGAACTTTACGATCTCGTCTGTCGCGCCTCCGACGCTTGCCTTGCCGAAATCCGCGCCGGAGTTCCCGCCGTCGTTCCGCACGAAGCTGCGAAGCGCGTGATCGCTGCTGCGGGACTCGATCGCGCGCGCGTACATCTAAGCGGCTATGGCTTAGCACCAGGTTCTCCACCGACCTGGGCAGAACCAATTCACCTGTTCGGCGGTAGCCAGTATACCCTTCAGGCCGGGATGGTGGTGACCGTCGAGCCTCCCGTGTTCCTTAGTGATGAACGACTCGGCGCCCGCATCATCGACAATGTGCTCGTGACGAACGCGGGTGCTGAGCTAATGTCTCGCTTCAGCCGTGAACTGATTTTGATTGACCTGTAGTTCGAGTCTCCAACGACGAGCGTAAAGCTCTGTCCGTAGATCCTCGCTCTGCGCGAAAGTTTTTCCTAGTGGAGCGTCAAACTCTAATTTTAGGGTAGACGGATTTTAGTTTGCAGCGTGCGTCGTCGATTTTCATTTGCCAGTCGACGCCTCGTTGCTTCGCGTTGACGTCATTTGACCAAGCTGAGATTTCGTTCTGCAGCTCCTCAATGCTTCCTATTCGGTGTCCGCTCACACACTGACGTGTTATCGAGCTCAGCTCATTCTCTGCGATGTTCAACCAACTGCCGTGCTTGGGCGTGTAGCACCATTTGATTCGTTTGACCAATGCTCTCTGGTTGCTCATCCATGCAGAGTACTGGATGAAATCTTCCATGCTAGCCACGAATTCCGCATCACTCTCGGGTGGGATCACCCAGAACTCGATATTGCGACTATTCATGCGATTTTTTTTAGCGTTTGGCGAACGGTCTCGTGGCTTCCCAAGCCGCGTCGCAATTATCTTTGTTTCTTCCTCGCCAGTTAAGCACTTACGTCGCGCAGGTTCTTCCCGCTTCTTTCCGTCGAACCGCTGAAAGTTTTAACAATCTGACTGGCATCCTTTACCTACCTAATTGGACTTCACAGATTCGCTTCTTCAGCCGGACTTTTTGGAAACCAATGGCTTCTTTGCTACCAAGGAAATCTCATGAAGTGGCTAGGATCCAGGACGTTAAAGTGGTAAAGAATCTAAGAAACACTAATTGCCATGTCGGGACATTCCGATATATTGGAGTACAGGAGACATACAAATGACGGCCAAGACTAAATCCCCGAAACTGCCCAAGCTCACGTCACTGGACGCTCTGACGCAAGCTGCGGAGTGCCTCAAGACGTTGGCTCACCCCCACCGGCTTCGGATGGTGCAGATGCTCCTCCAGGGCCGGTACACGGTCGGGGAACTGGCTGAAGCGTGCGAGATACCCAGCCACATGGGCTCCGAACACTTGCGGCTCATGCAGCGGTGTGGCTTTCTGACCAGCGAAAAAGAGGGTCGGAATGCGTACTACCAGATCGTTGAAACCCATCTGGCAAGCATCATGGCTTGTATCGAGGCACGGTTCGGCGGTAAGGGCGAGTGAGTTTTTTTGCCGAATATATCGTAATGTCGTGACATAGCTGCATGTTCTGCCACACCGTTTAAGTAACCAGGAATCGAATTCAGGAGAAGATCATGACCATCACCGTCATCAAGCCCAAAGAACTTGCCGAACTCTGCAAGGAAGGCAAGAAGATCGAACTTATCGACGTGCGAACGCCAGTCGAATACCGGGAGGTCCACGTCGAAATTGCAAGGAATGTTCCGCTGGACCGACTCGATGCAACGGCGGTGATGCAGGCCCATAATGGGTCGGCCCATGAGCCGCTATACGTCATCTGTCGTTCGGGAAGCCGAGGCCAGCAGGCTTGCGAAAAATTCCTCAAGGCAGGTTTCTCGAACGTGGTCAACATCGAAGGCGGCACGATGGCGTGCGTAGAAGCGGGTCTGCCAGTCGTCCGTGGCAGGAAGGCCATCTCGCTGGAGCGGCAAGTCCGCATCGCAGCGGGTTCGCTTGTTCTGCTGGGGGCGGGACTCTCTTTTGTTCATTTGGCATTCATCGGGCTGTCGGCTTTCGTCGGGGCCGGATTGGTATTTGCCGGGATTACCGATACCTGCGGGATGGGGATGATTTTGGCTCGAATGCCGTGGAACCAATGCGGCAAAGAGTCAACTTCCTGTTGCGCTCAGTGAATGCTTCCACCCCTTATTGAATCGGAGTCTCGATCATGAAACTGCTCATCGTTGGTGGCGTGGCTGGAGGAGCTTCCGCAGCCGCTCGTTCTCGTCGCCTCTCGGAAGAGGCCGAGATCGTTGTGTTTGAGCGGGGGCCGGACGTGTCGTTCGCCAACTGCGGCCTGCCGTACTACATCGGAGGCGAGATTGCCGAGCGGAAGAAGCTACTCGTCACTACGCCGGAAATGTTGCGGATCCGCTTCAACCTCGACGTGCGAACCCGGTCGTCAGTGGAAGCCATCGACCGCAATGCCAAGACGGTTCGTGT
>JAYVHC010000778.1:0-5700 GCA_043771575.1 Planctomycetia bacterium | reverse complement strand
TGAGCCAAAACGCCTTGCAGTTCTTCGCGCGTAAGCTGTTCCGCGCAGCCACGGGTGACTCCCAGTACGGCATCGCTGGTCGAATACCCTGCGGCAAATGCGTTGATGCCTTGTTCCTGCTTTAGAAAATAAACTGGCGGAACTGGTACGCCGGAGGCGATTGCCATTTCCTCGACAACATTCAGCAAACGGCGTTCAACGGGAGCCGTGGAATTTGGATAAAGTCGGATTCCGCCCAAACTTTCCGCTACGGCAGCGCCACCTCCGGCCCTTAGCGCGATGATTTTGAAGAACGATCCTCCCAGGATCAGCAGCAGTGTTGCCGCACCTGCGAGAATGGGTAACGCCGATCGTTTCACATCAAACTGCCCCGGCTGATCTGTGGCAGCACTCGACACCATCGCCACCACTGCCGCGACAGCGACAACAATCACGATCGTCGCCAAGCAAAACATCACTAGTAAAAAGAACGTGCTGCGACGAGCTTTATCCTGTCTCGCAAAGAAACTCGTCGTTGCAACTGGGGTTCGGGATACTGCTGCGGCACTCACGAGAACGATACTTTCGGAGCATCAGCTATGACCGCTTCATCGAATTTCAATAGTTCGGCACGGTTTGCATGGCCGAACATCCCTGCAAAGATGATTGGCGGAAACGTCTGTTTGTAGGTGTTGTATTCCGTCGCCGAGTCGTTGTATGCTTGCCGAGCGAACGAGACTTTGTTCTCAGTGGAGGTGATCTCTTCGCTTAATTGAATCATGTTTTGATTTGCTTTGAGATCGGGGTAAGCCTCAGCTAGCGCGAACAATTTGCCGAGTGCTCCGCTTAAGCCTTGTTCCGCTCCTGAAAGGGCTCGCATTGCCTGAGGATCACCGGGGTTTGCAGCGGCTTGCTGAAGCCCAGTGACAGCTATTCCACGGGCCCGCACAACCGCGTCGAGCGTCTCGCGCTCGTGAGTCATATAGGCTTTCACCGTCTCGACGAGATTAGGTATCAAGTCGTAGCGGCGTTTTAACTGAATTTCAATTTGTGAGAACGAATTTGCAAAGCGATTTTTGAGCGTCACCAAGTGGTTATAAACTCCCGCCGCGTACATGGCGATTAATAAAGGAACGCCAGCAATAACAGCGAGTGCAATAAGCCAATTCATGTCCAATTCCCCGAAAGAGATTCGTTACTGGTGGTTCAATCAAGCCTCGATCTTTGCCGCGCTAGGTCGAGTTCATCATCGAATCTAAGTCATCTGGAGGCGGTCGTATATAGCTGCGAAATTGATTGCGGGTTTAATGTCAATATTCCAGGTCCAGTAGATCCTGTGCGATCTTGTGCCGAATCATCTTGTGCCGAATCATTGTGCCGTGAGTTAAAACCCAGCGTGATTGCATTTTCAATGCTACTTTTGGGGCTCAGAAAACGATGAATTGAAATTGTCAAACGGCACATGGTGCCAATCACTAGGCGCACTTTTTGCGAACGAAGGTGGCGACTCGGGTGGGCTCTTGATCGAGAATTCGGCGGGGATACGCGGTGCAGAGCCGCAGGGTGGATTCCAGGGTCATTCGCAAAAGATAGCCGCGCGAGGTCTCGGGGGATTGGGCAAGTTGTTTGAGGTGTTTGGCAACGCTGTGTGGAAAACCGCCTTTGGCAGCTGCGCGAGCCCATTTGCCAGGGCCGGCGGCGGAGCGTGCAGCGCCACCCGTGTGCAATAACTGCTGGGGGAGGTCGAGACCGCGAACGGCGTAAGCTTCCGCCAGCAAACCATTCATTAGTTCTCGTTGTTGCGCACTGCGTTGCCAACAGACACTGTTGGAGTGCTGGCGATAGCAGAGCACTACTTCAGCGAGGTTCGCCAGTTGTCCGCGCTGGGTCATCCGCAACCATAGATCATGATCCTCGACCCACTGATATTCCGCTCGGTAGCCGCCGACCGCGCGAAAGGCTTCCGTGCGGAACATGGTCGTTGGATGGAACAGACCCGTTCTCCGGTGCAGCAGGTTGTGTATGATTTCGGAGTGGCTCGTGGCCAGCCGGCTACAACAAAGCGGATCGCCATCGATGTCGATCTCGAGTATCGAACCGCCAACCGCAACGCATTTCGGCGTAGCTCGCATGTACGCAAGTTGCTGCTTTATGCGGGTAGGCAGCGCAATATCATCGCTGTCCATGCGACAGATCAGTGGCCCGCGCGCCAGTGCGCAGCCATGATTGAGCGCGCTGACAATGCCCGCGTTGGCTTGATGAACGACTCGAATACGAGCATCCTGTTGGGCGAACTGAGCAAGCAACTGATGGCTGCCATCGGTGCTGCCATCGTTGATGCAAATCATCTCCCAGTCGCCCAACGTTTGGTCGATGATGCTGGTTACAGCATCCGAGAGATATTGCCCAGCGTTGTAAACTGGCATCACCACTGAAACAAGCGGCTCGTGCATCATGCAGCTCTTTTTTGGTTTGAATGCTCTTTTATGGTCGCATCCGGCAGATGCGACCCACTTTGATTCGCATGCGCCCCACCCTGGGTCAGCGTTGCCGAGAGTGACCCTGCGCTGCCAGAATCGCCTCTCATGGTTTCATCGCTTTGCGCAACGTCGACGACCTGCCACGCAGGGCTGAGAAGATGTTCGTCATTGAGGGTGCCGGGGCGAAACCACGGAGCGGGTGCACATGCGGTTCGATCATCGCGATTGTTCAAGTAAGCGGCCCACCAGCTAAACGTACTGTTGGCGATCACGTTGCACGCCGCGTGACTCATCATCACCAAGTCTTCATGTGCCGAGTGACCGCGGGTGTGATCCACAAAGTGTGTCGGCGAACTCAAACGCAGATGCTCGCGGCACCAGGGAAGATCGTTGGAAAACACAAAAACCTTTACGCGCTCATGCTGATCCACGAACCATTGCAGGCTGGTTTGGTAGTATTCAAGGCTGAGTTGTTCGTAGATCTGTGCGGTTTCAGCGTTGCTAACGTAATCGCCACGACGAATGTGCAGCGAAATGCTGGGTGCGGATTGCATGCAGCCAATCACGCGTTGGCTAGCGTGGCTCAGTTCGGCGACCGGTGTGAATTGTTTAAGCAATTCATCGCGTATGCCTGGAAAGAACTTTTCGCTTTGCCAGTAACCGACTAAGTAACTGTTGTCGGATGACTTTATATACTTCACATCAAAACCGAATGGACGCTCTTTGACTCGACGAAGGACGTTCAAGCTAAGCCAATCGGGCAGCCAGTTCGAAGCTACCGTGCGATATCGCTTGGGGATGCGCTGGCTGGATAGGTGATCGAGTGACGTAGCGGAGATCTGAAAGCGATCGAGCATGTAGCCGTGCTGGGGGCCGGTTTGGTAGGAACTGAGGTCGAGAACGAGTTGGGTTGCGTGTTTGTTTGCAAGGTACGAACCAAAGGCGTACTGGAACATTTGGTTTCCAAGGCCGCCATCCAAACGTGTGACAATCATCGTACTCGTCTTGGTCAAAATAAGGTTTTAGACTCAGGGGCTTGCCAACCAAAACGATCTGCACTGGCAAAGCCAGTGGCACACAAAATTGGATTCCAACCCGTGCCTTCGCACTTCAAGAATCAAGCGGCGCGGCGGGTTAAGTTGCGTTTGAGTTGTCGTACGATCAGACTGGTTCGATGCGACTTCGGGAGCAAAGTGATGGTTGACGTAGGTTGACGGACAAAGTGGGTATGCCAATATTCGACGAGCATTGCAAACAGGTTGTGCTTCTTAAGCACATTGTTGCGAGCCTGGTTGATGCGGTCGAGCGAGTGTTCGTAGGTGTCGCTGGCAAGTACGTTGCGAATCACGTTTAACGCTAGCTCTGGCTGATAAATGTCGATGGCGGTAAAGCTACCTTCAGGGAACCTGTGGTAGGCTTCGCAGCCGCCGAAATAGATGGGGTAGCTCCAGCCTAAGAATGCATCGGGCAATTTTTCAGTCATGAAGTGATCGCTGTGATCGTTCTCGAGCACGATGTGATATTTGTAAGGCCAGATCGCTTCGGACTTGTCAGCAACTGGTCTAATGCCGCTACCAAAAACATCGATTTGATCGCCCAACTCGGCTTGAAGGTAGCGGGCAAATTCAAAACGGCGACGATGGTCGGCAGTGACTGCCTTCGCGCTGCACAGGACACTCAAGAGTTTTGGTTTGCAAGGTGGCTGTAGGGCTTGGAGTTCATCCAGGCCCAACCGATGGCCGTGAGCGCTGCCGGGCCAAAGTGCATAGTGCCAATGTTGAGCTTCGTTGCGAAGCGTGATGTGGGGATGTGAAATGTAGGAATGAGATGACCAGATTTGACCGAATTGGCTGGTATAGCGGCTGCGATATTGGCGCAAGCTAGCCGGTTCGCCGGTAATGAGCAGCGTGTTTGCAGGCGGACACTTTTGCTGGGCAGGATGCCTGAGATCATCGTAGACCACCCATGCGTCGATTGGTTCGCCATCGGGTTGGAATAGAAACTGAAAATCACCCCAGCGACCAGTACCTTGAGGCGTTTGCCTCGCCAAGAGCGATTCATCAAAGGCGGCTGTAATCAAGACTCTGGGCATAAAATCATTCCAGTAGCGATTCGGGAGGATCGGCCAAATTACTGGAAATCACTGGTCAATTACAAGGTCAGCCTGCGAAAGAAATGGTACTTACGACTCTCAATTGCTAGCAATTGGCATCCTTCTAAAGAAGTTCGCTAGCAATGTCGGCAAGTTCGGAGCGTTCACCTTTCTCCAGGGTGATATGGCTGTAAAGCTTTTGGCCTACCATGCGATTGATAAGATGGCTGAGGCCGTTGGAGAGGCTGTCGAGGTAGGGATGGTCGATTTGGCGGATGTCGCCGGTGAATATTATCTTGGTGCCTTCGCCCGCTCGAGTGATGATTGTTTTGACTTCGTGCGGTGTTAAGTTTTGGGCTTCGTCGACGATAAAGTAAATTTTCTGCAAGCTGCGGCCGCGGATGTAGGCGAGTGGGGTGATGAGTAGTTTTTCGCTCTCGAGCATTTGCTGGATTTTTTTTCCTTCGCCGTCGTCTTCGCCGTATTGGTTGCGGATGACATTGAGGTTGTCGTACAGCGGTTGCATGTAGGGGTCAAGTTTGGCTTGTACATCGCCAGGGAGGAAACCGAGATCGCGGTTGCTGAGCGGGACGACGGGTCGTGCGAGGAGAATCTGGCGATAGTCGCGGCGGCATTCTAGGGCAGCAGCGAGGGCGAGTAGCGTTTTGCCAGTGCCAGCTCGGCCAACCAGCGTGACCAGCTTGATGGTCGGATCGAGCAAGGCGTGCAGCGCGAACGACTGCTCAGCGTTTCGAGGTGAAATGCCAAAGCACTTTTTCTTGTCAACGCGTTGGTACGACTCTGTGGTTGCATGATAGGTAGCGAGCACCGATTTCGAGGGACCCTTGACGATAAAGTTCTCGTGAGTGATGGGGTCTTTGATGCAGGTGACTTGCGATCGAGTGGGTAGTGTGTCGGTGTAGAACAAATCGACAGTGGCGTCGTCGGTCTCGATAGTGCGTTTACCCTTGTATAGTGCATCGACGCTTTCGAGCCGGTCGCGAATGAAGTCCTGAGAGATGATGCCCAGCGATTTAGCTTTCATGCGAATATTCGTGTCTTTTGACACGAGCACCACCGTTCGCTCTGGCTCAGCTTCGGTCAGTTGCAAAGCGGCGTTGAGAATTCGATGGTCGGGTTCGTCGCGGA
>JAYVHC010000777.1:0-4756 GCA_043771575.1 Planctomycetia bacterium | reverse complement strand
TGTCATCCCCTGGCGGAATTATTTGCCGCCTGCGTTTTGACGTGTTTTTAAGACACATCGTTATTTGAAAGTTCAATTTGTGAACGGTGTGCCTCTGATCCAGCTGAGGAATCTTTCGAAATCTTACATCGGAGTTCATGCGCTTCGAAGTTTGACTTTTGACATCGCTGCGGGTGAAGTCCATGCCGTCTGCGGTGAGAATGGGGCTGGTAAGTCCACGCTGATTAGGTTGCTGACCGGAGTTGTCGCGCCTGATGAAGGTCAGATACATATTGGCGGACGACGTCTGAAAACCGGAAGTGTCCCCAGCAGTGAAGATGCGGGCATCGCGGTCATGCACCAAGAGTCATCGATCTTTCCCGATCTCAATGCTGTTGATAATATCTTTGTGGGGCGCGAGCTCACTTGGTGTAATGGTCTGCTCCTCAATCGCGCGCGCATGAGGCAGCGCACTAGTGAGCTGCTTGGACGACTCGGGGCTTCGATCGATCTTGAATTGCCGGTCGGAGCGCTGCCTCTGGCGCAACAACAAATGGTCGCGTTAGCGAGAGCACTTTCGAGAGATTGTTGCTTGCTGATCATGGATGAACCGACGGCGTCGCTTTCGGCAAGAGAAACTGAAACCCTGCTGAACGTGGTCCGTCAACTGCGCGCCGACGGAGTCAGTATTCTGTACGTATCGCATCGGCTCGAGGAAGTTTTTGAAATTGCTGATCGCGTTACCGTACTTCGAGATGGTCGGTTCGTTGCGACCCACTGTGTGACCGAATTAGACATCGCAAAAATGGTTCAGTTAATGGTTGGCCGAGAGATCGACGAGACGCAACGTCCCGAGTCGCAGACCCAGCGTGAAGCCGTTTTGGTAGTGGAAAGACTGACGCGACGCGAAGCATTCAATGACATTACTTTTTCAGTTCACAGCGGCGAAATTGTCGGGCTAGCTGGACTGGTTGGATCCGGACGCTCTGAAATTGCTCGAGCGATTTTTGGGATCGATCGATTCGAATCGGGGACCGTTCGCTTGAATGGCCAACTGCTTACTCAGAATACTGTGCGCGAATCCATGGCAGCGGGAATAGCCCTGGTGCCCGAGGATCGTCAACACGAAGGGCTTGTGCTGGAAATGACGGTTGCTGAAAATCTCTCGCTCGCAACGCTTCCATCGCTATCTTGCTGGAGTATTGTGAACCGTCCGCAAGAAGCCGCAATGGTAGGTGAAATGATGAGTCGTTTATCGATCAAAGCAGCAGCGCCCTATGTTGTGGTCGAGACGCTTTCAGGTGGGAATCAACAGAAGATTGTGCTTGGCAAGTGGCTCGCACATAAGCCGAGAGTTTTGATCCTCGACGAACCGACTCGCGGTGTGGATGTCGGGGCAAAGGCGCAAGTGCACAGCATTATTCGCGAGCATGCGGCGGCGGGAATGGCGACTCTCGTGATTTCGTCTGAGATGCAAGAATTGCTGTCGCTGTGTGATCGACTGCTGGTGGTCCGCGATGGACGTATCGTCGGCGAACTACCGTGTGCATCGGCGACTCAGGAAGCAGTGCTTTTGCTGGCCTTGCCTGATGCATCAAAGGAAGCCGTCCGATGACTTGGTTCAAACTCGTAGCCCAGTGGCTGCTCAAGCAGCGCGAAGTTGGGCTTGGCATTTTAATCATCGCGATAACCGCCTTAGTCGGTTCGATCGATAGTGGGTTTCTCACCGCCCGAAATTGGAACGATATACTCGCCCGCTGTGCTCCGACAGCCATCGTTGCTTGTGGGTTGATGTTGGTACTTCTCACCGGTGAAATCGACATCTCGGTAGGTTCTTTGATGGCGATGCTGGCCGCCATTTTGGGCGTGATGATTTCCGAGCATCATTGGCACCTCGGTGTCGCGATCGGTATCCCTGTGACGCTTTTGACTGGCTTGTTGATGGGCGCGTTCACGGGATTGCTCGTAACGGTGGGGCGAGTACCGTCGATCATAGTAACACTTGGACTATTAACGGCTCTGCGTGGCTTTACCATTTTGATGATGGGTGGCCAGAACATTGATGGGCTTCCAATTGGCTTAACCTCCCTAGCAAAGCAAGGCATCCTCGGGTTGCCACTGAGCGTTTGGACTGCCACAGTTGTTGTCGCAGCGACCGCTACGCTCATTACCTGGACGCCCTTGGGACGGAGGCTCTATGCGCTTGGAAGCAGCCAGCATTCGGCGCGTTTAACCGGTTTATCAGAGCGGAAGCTAAAACTGTTCGCGTTCACGTATACTGGATTTCTGACGGCTTTGGCGACGGTCGTCGATGTTCCTCGATTGCCGAAAATTGAATCAGGTATTGGTTCCGATTTCGAGCTATTGGTTGTCACGTGTGTGGTGGTGGGCGGAGTGTCGATTTCCGGTGGGCGCGGGCGGCTCGTGGGTGTGGTCCTAGCGGTTGTCTTGATGACCATGATTCGACCCGTATTGACCTTTCTGGATATCGGTGAAGCAGGCGAGAAGTGGACTAAGGCCATCCAAGGACTGTTCATCATGTTGGCGATTATCAGCGACAGTTTGATAGCGCGTCGAGCCAAACGGGGATTTCGAATATGAGGTCCTGGCAACTCTTTTCTCGCTTTCGCTGGTGGCATGAAGCTGCGATCGCCCTAATGTTAATCATCCTGCTGATCATCGCAGGTTGGCTGATGCCAACGTTTTTGAAGCTTGAAAGCCAACTGTCGCTTTCGCGTCAAATGTGGGAATTGGCGATCATCACGTTGGCTATGACACTCATCGTGATTACCGGTGGTATCGACTTGTCGGTCGGTTCGACTATGGGGTTGTGTGCAGTAGTGTTCGGCATTTGTTTTTCAGCGACTCAAAGCGTCGGTTTGGCATGTACCGCCAGTCTGATAACTGGGTTGGCATGCGGAGCCTTGAATGGTGCGTTGATATCAAAGCTCAAAGTGCATCCGCTGATCATTACACTGGCAACCTTCGCGGCCTATCGCGGCATCGCAGAAGGGATCAGCCAGGGTGCTGCCTATTCGAAATTTGGTGCGACTTTTGCGCAGTTAGCTCGGGGTTCCTGCGGTGGAATTCCGTACGCTGGATTTCTATTTACAGGACTTGCGATCGGGATAGGTGTCTTCCTGGCCAAGACTTCCCATGGCCGATTTATTTACGCGATTGGCCACAACGAGACAGCAGCTCGCTTTTCTGGGGTGGCGGTCGAGCGGTGCAAGTTATGGCTTTATAGTTTATCGGGCTTCCTGGCAGGCCTGTCAACGATCATCTACGTCGCTCGATTCGACACCGCCCGCGCAGACGCCGGCAAGGGATTTGAGTTGGACGCGATCACGGCAGTAGTAGTCGGCGGAACGAGCATTTTCGGCGGGCGCGGAAACATTGTCGGTTCCGTCCTTGGTTTGCTGTTGATTCATGAAACGCGGCTGTTCGTCAGTCGCTATTGGCGAATCGATGAATTGCGATCGATCGTCATCGGTATCTTGCTGATTATGTCAGTGTTATTATACCGGGTACTTGTACGGAAAGATCGCGATTGAGTAGACGGTTCTTAGCAACATGAACCACGCCCTTCGAGGCTCGCATTACTCGCCTTCTCAGGGCGTGCCACCCAATGTTCTCTGAATAATTATGGTTAACGGCGGAGGGTGTACCACCCGGCGCCCCGCGTACGCAAAAGCTAACTAAAACAAAGCACTTGTGAGGAATTTAAAATGACAGCTTATCGAATGTTGATTGCAAGTCTCTTTTTGGCGGCCTGCTCGTTTGCAGGCTGTCAACCGAGCCAGCCCAGAGCTGGCGCAGCTGGTGGTAGTCCAAGCGGCGCAAACAAGAAAATCACTATTTGTTTGCTACCGAAAATCAAGGGCATCAGTTACTTCAGTTCGTGCTATAAGGGCGCCCTGGAAGCAGCGCAGGAACTGGGCAACATGGAACTCATTTATGACGGCCCGACCGACGGCGACCCCAAGAAGCAAGCTGAGATGATCGATCAGTGGGTCGTTGACGGAGTGGATGTGATTTGTGTTTCGCCCAACGCTCCGGATGTCGTTGCGACTGCCATGACGGAGGCTCGGGCGGCTGGAGTCAAAGTGATTACCTGGGACGCAGATGGCGCGCCCGCTTCACGAGAGGTGTTCGTGAATCAAGCCACGTCGCAGTCGATTGGCGAAGGGATGGTCAACGCGATGATTGGAGACTTGGGGCAAGATACGACTGGCGACGTTGTGATCATCAGTTCCGACGCGACGTCGGCTAATCAGAATGCGTGGATCGACGTAATGAAGCCGGCTCTCGCAAAGACAAAATTGAACTTGGCCACCATCAAGTACCCAGGCGAGAACGCTAGTAACGCCCTGGCGGATGCGATGGATGTGATCAAAAAATATCCGCAATTAAAAGGGATTTTCGGAATCAGTTCGGTGTCATTTCCAGGTGCGGCAGAAGGGGTTGAACAGTCCACAAGGATTGGTGAAGTTTTGGTCACGGGACTTTCCACGCCCAACGATATGAAGAAATACGTCAAGAATGGCACGGTCAAATCCGTTGTATTGTGGAACACGATCGATTTGGGCTATCTGACCGTCTACGTCGGCGACGCTTTAGCACGCGGTAAACTCGAAAAGGGCGCAGCCAAGATCCAAGCTGGCCGACTCGGCGAGACGCCAATCGTCGGCGACAACGTCATGCTGGGCGACATTCTAGTTTTCACGAAGGACAACATCGACCAATTTGATTTTTGAGGGGTATCACGGACCGTGCA
>JAYVHC010000776.1:0-1917 GCA_043771575.1 Planctomycetia bacterium | reverse complement strand
AGTTCGATGGAGCGACCACCTTCAATTTCGATGCCGTGCGGAATGCTAGCGAGCGGCGACCGTACTGGACGCCCCAAAATCCACTGGACGCCGCACCGGTCGCGATGGGTGGCAATGGTCTGGCGATGAAGGTGGAAAGAGCCAAAGTGTGGCGCGACATCTATTACATCGCAATGCAAAATGATAACTACAGTGATTTCCCAATGAAGCGCTCCGATGCACTCGTCGCCTCAATTCCCAGTGACGACGGCCGTGCTGCAATCTCTACGCAACCCCTGGATAGAAGCCAAGCCGCGATTGCCAGCACCTATGAACATCCGGAATGGTGGTCGGAAACGAACCTGTTTAATATGCGCAACGAACGCAATTATCAGTTGGCCATCGATCATTATTTTCCGATGGGTGACAATAGTGCGCAAAGCGCGGATGCACGGGCCTGGAGAGATGATCAAACCGGCGCGGATCATAATTACGTCGAACAACGATTCATGTTAGGAAAGGCACTGGTTGTCTTTTGGCCACACTATTGGAATCGCCCCATTCCATTTTTCCCGAATTTCTCCCGGATGGGTTTGATTCGCTAGCCGCTCACTCTTGTCACGGATGACTTCAATGAAAAATGTACTGGAAGTTCGCGGGCTGGAAAAAAAATACGGACGACGAAAAGTTGTTGACGGCGTAAATTTTTGCGTGCGTGAATCGGAAATCGTCGGCCTGCTGGGGCCCAACGGGGCGGGCAAATCGACCAGTTTTAAGATGACTTGCGGCATCGTCAAACCCGATCGTGGTCAAGTTTTCCTGGGCGACCAAGAAGTGACTGAGTGGCCCATGTTTCGCCGCGCAAGCGAAGGTCGCATGGGCTACTTGGCTCAAGAGTCCAGCGTATTTCGCAAGCTAACAGTCGAGCAAAACATCCTCGCGATTTTTGAGCTGCTGGGCGTTTCCTATCGCGAGCGACGGAAGCGCACTGAAGAATTGCTCGAAGACTTTGACATTACTCACATTCGTCGTTCAAAAGCCGGCCGTTTATCCGGTGGCGAGCGCCGGCGACTCGAGATCGCGCGGTGCTTGGTAACCGATCCCCAAATCGTGATGCTCGACGAACCCTTTGCCGGTATCGATCCGGTCACTGTACAGAGCATTCAGGAGATCATCTGCAAGTTACGCGCTCGAGGCATTGCGATCTTGATTACCGATCACGCCGCGCGCGAGATTCTGCAAACCGTCGATCGCTGCTATGTGATCAGTAAAGGCAGTGTCCTGTGCGAAGGCAGTCCCGATCAGATCATGCAGCATCCTGAAGTTCGCAAAGAGTACTTGGGTGACATCAGCGACTATTTTCATAGGTCTGCAACTTCGGCAGGGCCCAGTGCCCGCTCGGCAGCAACTCTGGCTTCCGGCCCTTCAGCCTTACGTTTGCTAGATCCACACTCCGAACAAATAGAAACTGAGAAGTTCGTCGAGGAAGCAACGGAAAATGACCAACCTGCAGCGCCGCCCGCGCCGCATGGATGGTTTCGCCGCAAAAAAAACTACTCGGTTGCAAACGCAACCGTAACCCCAAGCAGCAACCCAACCAAACCACCGCTTCAGCGACCAACGCGGCGCCGAACCGACGTTTGAGGCTGCGGGAGCGTGTATAAACTCAACTGCAACAATAGCTCCCGATCAATCGTCCAATTTGCTACAAAAATCTCTCTGCCACCGAGTATTCAACAACTTGCTTTAGTGATCCTTCATGCGAATCGCGCTGGTCATTACCGAATTGGATCCGGGCGGAGCAGAGAAGTGCTTGACGCAGTTAGCTTGCTTCTTGGCGAACGAAGGCCATGTGGTTCAAGTCTATGCCATCGGTCCTCCGCCCGTGGCGGGCCAAGATCATTTGCTACACGAGCTTGCAGCGCATCAGGTGCCCGT
>JAYVHC010000775.1:0-2400 GCA_043771575.1 Planctomycetia bacterium | reverse complement strand
TCTGCGGCTTGAACGGCGGACAAAATACCCCATTGTCAAGCGAGCTATACCAAACGGGGTGTTTTTTATTCGGAAATCGTTACGACTTCCAAAGTCTCTAAAACGAACCTTACGGGTTCGGGTGATGAAGCCCCCAAAAGCTCGGCAGGAGCCTCGCTCGCCTCGCTCTCCCGACCGTCTCTTTGGGTCGAACGTTAATTCGACTTGCAGAAGTGTTCAACAGCGGTGGACAATATGCATGCCAGCAGATTCCTGTGCTCGTTACGCCTTTTGAAAGCCCTTTTTCATGCCGATCAAATCGCCTGCAGGCATCTTTGCAGAGCTGAATTTTGACAATCAATTCACTCGCAATCTGCCCAGCGATCCGGAACTACGCAATTATCGTCGCCAGGTGGCGGGTGCTTGCTATTCGCGAGTAAACCCGACTCCAGTTAAGCATCCGCAGGTGATTGCTTATTCAAGGGAAGTTTGCGAGTTGCTGGACTTGGAACGCACTGCAGGTGACAGCGCAGAATTTGCAGAAGTCTTTGGGGGCAATCGCGTGCTAGCGGGGATGGCGCCGTTCGCCATGTGTTATGGCGGTCACCAATTTGGCAGTTGGGCCGGGCAGCTCGGTGACGGTCGCGCTATCAACCTCGGCGAAATGGTCAACGCCCGCGGGCAGCGCTGGATGCTGCAACTAAAAGGTGCTGGCCCAACACCCTACTCGCGATCCGCAGATGGATTGGCGGTACTGCGATCTTCCGTGCGTGAATTCTTGTGCAGCGAAGCCATGTACCATCTCGGAGTCCCCACAACCAGGGCCCTAAGTTTGGTTGGAACCGGCGAGCTCGTTGAGCGAGACATGTTCTACGATGGCAACCCGCGCCGCGAGCCGGGTGCAGTGGTTTGCAGAGTTGCACCCTCCTTCACTCGCTTTGGTAATTTTGAGATTTTTAACGCCCGCGGTGATCTCGAGACCCTTCGCAAGCTCGTTGCGCATACACTTCGTGTCGACTTTCCACATCTCGCCGATACAACCCGTGACCCAACGGAAGACTCGATTTGTAATTGGTTCGCCGAAGTGAGCCGAAGAACCTCAGAGATGATTGTGCACTGGATGCGGGTCGGCTTTGTCCATGGTGTTATGAACACGGACAACATGTCGATCCTTGGCTTGACGATCGATTACGGTCCTTACGGCTGGGTCGAAGACTACGATCCTCATTGGACGCCGAATACCACCGACGCGAGCGGCCGTCGTTATCGCTTCGGACAGCAAGCAAAAGTTGCGCACTGGAATCTTTGGCAACTCGCCAACGCCCTAGCGCCGCTCATAGAAAATCATGAACCGCTGCAAGACGCATTGAATCAATTTCCAACCGACTACGAAAATCTATGGCAAGCGATGATGGCCGAGAAACTGGGGCTAGTCGCGTTTCATAGTCCAGCGGATCGCGTCCTGATCGATGAATTGCTAAACGTCCTACAACTCGCTGAAATCGATATGACGATTTTCTTCCGGCAACTAGCCAACTTCCAACTGCAGGCCCCAAGCGCGCAGTGCGTAGCGCCGGCCTATTATTCAACTGAGCCGTTGCCAGAGGACGCTCGTGTGCGAACCTCCAATTGGTTTCGCAGTTACGCTAGCCGCCTCAGCGAAGATAGCCTCAGCGACCATGAACGACGTGAACGTATGAATCGCGTGAATCCAAAGTTTGTACTGCGCAACTACCTCGCACAATTGGCGATAGACAAAGCAGAAGCTGGTGATGCGAGCATGATCCATGAACTGCTCGACACGCTTAGGCAGCCCTATGCCGAACTTCCCGGGCGTGAAGCGCTAGCCGCCAAGCGTCCCGATTGGGCTCGCAGCCGAGCCGGATGCTCGATGTTGTCCTGCAGCTCTTGAGAGTGTCGAGTATGGCCGCGTCGCTCCACCGAGGTAAGGTTAAGCTGATTTTTCGCGTCGGAGGAGCGACGCGCCTACGCAACTTCATTTGGGAGCGGCTGGATCTGCCGCAGGAGTGTGGGTGGATGGTTCAACCCTATACTCTGGCATCTTGTCGTACTCTTCGTAGAGCACCGATGGGCAGACTTCCGAGTTTGCGCACTGCTTACAAACAATGTGAATCAAATCGGTACTCGACAGTTGAATCTGCGAATCGCGACAAAGTTGATAGAGCTGTTTCAGGTGTGTACAGGTCATAAGGTGTTCTCGCTTAAAAAAACGGATGGCTTTTAACGTTCATCATTAATCATAGCAACCGCAACAACAGAGCGTCGTTGCGCACGAAATACCTCGCGCTCTATACAGTCTAAATTTTTGGGGTTGATGGTTCAGGGTGGCACTCGTCGGGTCAACTAGCAGGTTCAGCGGGCGAGACGCCCGCGCTCCTAAAAGAGGCACACGCGTACCAA
>JAYVHC010000774.1:0-3812 GCA_043771575.1 Planctomycetia bacterium | reverse complement strand
AATGCCCTGACGGCCAATTGCGACTTCATCGTCGTCGCAGTTTTGACCGTGGATTGCGGTTTTTGAGTCTCATGCAGACCAAACTCTGCCGCGTAGGCGAGCTGCGAAATTGAAGGAAGTCGAAACCCAGTGGCCCCGTCGATAACTCTAAAACGCGCGGAATCCTGGAGATCGATCGCTTTGGGTAGAATTTCGTAGGCGTTCTCCAGACCTGCTCGGCGGCTCAACCAGTTACAATACTCCAAAGTCAGCAGCGGGTTGAGTCCCGTGACAGTTCGACCTGGCGCTAACTCTACTTCTTGCCGACGTTGTGTAGACCGTTCGAGAGGCTTGATATCCGAATTCACAGCCCCTGCAAATTCCTTTTGGAAAACTTCGAATTCAGCATTGGTTACCGCTGCGCAACTGAGCCAAAATGGCTCGCTGACTTTGATTTTTGAATTCAGCAACTCTAAGTGGAGTACGGAAATAGGTCGATTGGATTCTCCGGGCTCGATCCGAACCTGCTCCAGTCCGCAAGCCAGAACACGGTGTCGCGCAGTTACCGCGAGAGCTACGAATTGTTGGGCGGCTGGCGATTTATCCAGCAGCCATTTGGCGGCTTGGCTTACGCCCGCATCGTGGGACGACTGTAAGGATGTGACCCTACTCCATGGCAAGCGAGCTGGAAGCTCGGCCGCAGGATAACTCCCGAGTAATCCAAGTGCATAGTAAGTCACGCTGGGAGACGAATGGCGTGAAGTTGCTAAATTGAACCAGAGCAATGGGTCGGCGTCCCATTCGAGCGCATGGTAAAAGAACTGATTGGTCTGGTTCGGGCCCTGCCTATCATCGAGCATCCGCACCACATGTTCTGTATCACCCAAGCACGCCAGCGACACTGCGGCGCGAACTACCGTCGCATCCAGTTTCGACGCCCGATTGACCACATCCAGCAGCAGTGGTTTGGCATCCGCGCATTGACTCGCAACCGCGATGACTTGCTTGCTAAGCTGTGGTTCAATTTTTCCAAGTTCCGTGATCAATGGGCTAAAACTTGATTTGTTAATCGCGGCGGAAAGTAAGCGGGTTCGGGTCCGATGTTTTTCAACGGTCGAATCCATCCATGGTCGGGAGGCTATGGCTATGGTTGCCTGATCTTTTTCCAAATCATTTAAGAGGTCGATGAAATCTTGAACATCACCGCGAATCGTCCCCTCGACTCTTTCGACAACCTGCTTTCGGTGATCCTCGATGTTTTGGTGGCGTTGCCTCCAACTCGAAACTGCAATGAGACCAACAGTCGCAATGGCGGCCAGCACGAGCACTGCTCGCGTCAAGTGCTTTCGTCCGGCGCATCGCAAAAAGTGTCGTTGTTGGGGGCTGCGTTTGTCTGCAGGGGCAGATACGCGCATGGCAACATACTCTGGCAGCGTTGGTAGGAAGCGCTGGTGTTGCTTCCGATTCCACATCGCGGAGAGCTCTTCTAGCCTGGCGATCGCTCGGCCACGCCACGAACTCTTGCGGACTTGATTGACCCAATTAGCGATCGGCACCGTCAAGAAATCATGCACCAAGTGGAAACGGTCATTGCACTGAACTGCATACTCGGTAGACGATTCGCTAGCCGGGAGAGAGATTCGCACAACAATCCGTAGGTCCTCGACCAAGATGCTCAAGGCTCGATGAAGTTGATTCTGAAGCTTCTTATCCGCTAAGGTAGTTTCAAGTTCGCCAAATCCAACTTGATGACTATGAGCGGTTTGATCTGCGTTGGGAAGCAAGCAGTGCAATACTTCAACCACTGCATTAGACACGCGTTGATAAATAGGCGGCGATGTCGTCGATTCAAATAGGTCTTGGAAATAACCTACGTAAGCTCCTTGAACGCCCCCTGCCTGAGACAAGGTGTCTGGATGCCAACGTTGCAGCCTAGCCATCTTTGCAAACATGGCCAGCTGAATCGGTAATACCCGGCCCTTTACAGCCATTTCACCGATTGCTTGGTTGATGAATCTCGACTGCTCAGCGTCCAATGCTTCAGGATTCGGCGGCAACGAGCCAAAGCCCCGACCGGCTGCTTCCAGCAAGCGCCGTGCATGATGTATATCCATCAGTTCGATGGATCGAGCGTTCTTCCACTGCTCAACGCCAAACTCAACCAACCGCATGAACTCAGTCGCTGCGGTCCAAAAGTCATCGCGTACAATCAACAGAGCTTGCAGCGATTCGCCATCGCAATGACGCAACGCCGCCGCTAAGTGTGCCAGCTGCCCATTGGTCGCCGAGCCAGCCCAGTTATCGAATTGATCAAAGCATAGCACTACTTTTCGATGCTCGGAACGCTTGGCGGAATCATCGCGCAACTGCACCAACAACTGAGCCAAGTCTTCTGACTCGCTATTCACCTGCCGCCCAATCTGCAGGGCATATTGCGAGATTGGCTCTCCCTTGCGGCATTCTATGCTGATCGGCAACAAATCTGGGGCAAGATAAGGGACGATTCCCGCGCGCAGCAACGAAGTCTTTCCGCTGCCGCTCGGGCCATAGAGGATGCCAATGCGGCCATATTCTGAATCGTCGTAACCCTCGATCCAATCTTTCCAGTACTGTACCGATTCCGGCAGTCCATTCGGTGCCCGTGCACCCGGCACGAGCGACAAGAAGAATTTGGCATCATCCGATTCGAACGGTTGTAAACCGCGATGCGTGAATTGAACCGGGAATTGAAACGACGATGAAGCGAATGTTGAATCATGCGCTGGATGCCGATCCCAATCAGAAGTCCGCACCGTCGACAACTCATCTCTTAGATCCGAGTTGTTCAACCATTTTATCAATTCGGCTTGGAAGGCCTCCATCGAACTGTAGCGGTCCTTTACATTCTTGCGCAACGCCCGGCGCACAATGCGATCGAGTTCTATAGGCACGTCTGCGTTAAATTCATTGATGGATGTCAGCGAATGCTCGAGGGTTGCCCGCGAAATCGCTTCCACCGTTTCACCATTGAATGGCACTCGTCCCGCCAACATCTCATAGAGCAAGATTCCAACGGAGAAGATATCGCTGCTGGGACCAACGCGTTTGGTCTCATTCCTAATCTGCTCGGGCGACATATAACGCGGCGTGCCTCCCTCGGGATCGGAATGCGCGTTAGGGGCAAATGCCAAGCCAAAGTCAGCAATCAACGGTTCCCCTTCATTGCTCATCAAGATATTGGTCGGCTTGATGTCGCGGTGGACTACACCGCGAGAGTGGGCGTGAATCAAGCCGCCGCTTATACGAATCGCTATTTCAACAGCGCGTTTGATGGGCAGCGGCTTTGTCAATACTTCACGCAGCATCGGCCCAGGTACGTATTGCATGATGACCAAGTAGCCATGCATTGGATCGTTGCAGATGTCGTAGATCCGCACAATTGCCGGATGGTCAAGACTCGCCAACGTCTTAGCTTCATCCTTGATAAAGTGCGGATCAACATCACTGAGCAACAGACGTTTGATCGCGACGGATCGATCCAACTCATGATCGTGTGCTAAGTAGACATCGGAGAAACCACCGCGTCCCAGCCTTCGCAAAACCATATAGCGACCGGCTAGGAGCACTCCGTCGACCAGTTCAGGAGCTGCTTCTCCGAATGCGTCATCGGCAGTTCCAATGTCGCGTTTGGTGCGTTCACTCGACGCCGGTAAGTTACCGTATCCACGAAAGCCGGATTGGTTTCCGTATCTCAGTTGTGAACTCGAGTGACTCATGATACGAACTATATAGCAGTAGGGGTTCTGCTTAGAGCCTGACCGAAAAGGGGTCTGACCCTCGTGTTGCCTCCAAAG
>JAYVHC010000773.1:0-2480 GCA_043771575.1 Planctomycetia bacterium | reverse complement strand
GCTGTCGCGGCGTCGAGCGATTGACGACAACGTATAGCCATATGCTGCATGGCGGTAGACTGATACTCCGTAAGGTGACTGGCGACGCAGGCTGCCAAGCGTGCTTGCAATGGAGCGATACCGCTGCCGCTGCGCACGCTCACCAAGACATCCAGTGTCGACCTGGCTGGCGTGCGTTGATTGGTTGGCACTGTCAGGTCAGATTTCGTGCCAACCGTTATGACAGTTACACCGAGTTGAATTAGGGCCTGCACTTGAGAGGCCAACCAAGTGGCATCAATCGGCTGGGAGGAATCGACGCAGAACAAAGCAAGATCGGCTTGCGTTAATCGACGTTGCAATGCGACTTGCGCCTCGTCGCGCGGTGTGTCGCCCCGAAGTTCTTCGATGCCAGCGGTATCGATCAGTTCGACCTTCAATCCCGCCAAGTCGATGGATTGTGCAACTGCGTCGCGGGTGGTACCAGCGATGGGCGAAACGATCGCGCGATCACTACCAACTAAGCGATTGAACAGCGAGCTCTTGCCGGAGTTCGGAAGGCCAACCATGACGATCTGCGCGGTCCGAGAGCGCACGTCACGCGTGTTTAGCTGCAGCGAAAGGCCGGCGAGTCCTTCGCTGATAGAGGTTAACTGCAGAATCAATTCGGGCTGGCTGATGAATGCGATGTCCTCCTCGACAAAGTCCAGTCCGGCTTCGAGATGCGCAATCAAATCAACGAGTTGATCCCGCATCGCGCGCACTGGTCGCGAAAGGTTACCACCCAGTTGTGAGAGGGCTTGCTGCAACTGTGCAGAGCTTTCAGCTTCGATCACACCCAGGACGGCTTCAGCTTGGACAAGATCCACTTTGCCGGCAAGAAAGCTGCGCAGTGTAAATTCACCTCGCTCGGCTGGCGCGGCACCCAGCGAGCACAAATAGGTTATCAGCGCTTCAACGATAGGCATCGAGCCGATTAAGTGTATTTCCGCACATGGCTGGCCAGTGAAGCTGCGTGAGTCAGGCCAGAAGTAGGCGATTGCGGGCACCGACGACAATTCGGTTCGAACAGGCATTTCGAAGCAGCAGGTAACGCTCCCCGCCCGGGGCACAGTTGTGAGCAGAAGTTCTTGATCGCCAGCGCCTTGAAACAGTCGACTGAGAATCGCGATTGTTTGCGAACCGGACATGCGCACGATGGCGCGTCGCCCGGGCGTTGCGCCACTGCTGACCGCGACAATCGTCCGCTGTAAATCGAATTTCATTGGATGAACATATTTGAATTGATTACGCGGTCAGCGGCAGCGGACTGTCGGTGAATTGTCGATATTGTTGGGCGATCTTGGATCTCGCAAACTCGCCCGGGACTGCAAGGAGCCGCAAGCGAGCGCGGCGAATGACGCCTTTTTCCATGAATTCTCCGAGGACTCGCCAGGTAAAGTCTTCGTTTCGCCCAAGTATCCGTTTGGCTTGGAGCGCGTCCGAAGACTCGATCATGACCATCGCCGTGACGCCGGATTTCTTGGCTAAACCGATTACCGTTGTAGCGATTTTGTCGATCGACAGATCGTTCAACGTCAATCCATGCCACTGGGCCTCGGGGGTGCTTGAGCAAACGTCGAGTGTCGGGTGCGTATCGAGCAAAGTAGTCTGCACGCTGATCCACAACTCGAGCGCCAGTACGCTTGGAATCTCGCAGTCCAGCTTACGCCAATTCAACTGGACGGTATACAAATCATCGCCCGATTGTTCGTAACGCACGATCAAATCATTCTGTCGCACGTAGACTTCTTGGATGTTAAATGAATGTGATGGTCTAGGAGTTACTCGGAGAAAATGCCCGAGTTGCTTCGAGGAATAACGAATTTGCAATCCAGCTTTTGGATCGCGCGGATCCAGAGCGACTTGCCATTGATCGCTCTCCAGGGTCGCTTTATCAGTTTGCAATTGCCAATTCACCGCAGTTACTCCCAAATCGCCCGTGATCGAAAAGGCTCTATTAGCGACATTCTGTTAAAAGTGGGCGCGAGCGCAGTCCACTCTTGCGACCTTCTATCGTCCCAATGCGATGAAGATTGTAGCAGCGTTGTACAAAATCGGCAGGAGGAGCCTGTGCTCAAAATCATGTGGCAGTGTCGCTCCGCGACTCTGGATTGCCGTGTCGCGGTGCGACATCGGCTAGATGCCATCGTCACCAACCTAATTCAATAGAGAATACAGGGTGGCACGCCCTGAGAAGGTGAGCTGTCAAGAAGGATTGTGTCTTGCATTCCGCACTTGGGCGAAATAGGACGGAGCAGTAGGATTGCATTTGGAGTATGATTTGCGCTGGAGCTTTGGCAGGTGGTCGATTTATGGTTTCAATCAGTGGTTCAACCAAGGTCTGTGTGGCTATGTCGTTTTTTTCGACTTCACAACTCTCTACAATGCGTTCTAGGTCACTATTCTGCCTACTCCTGGCGTTAGTTGGCGTGGCGTCAAGTGCTTTGACAAGTCATGGA
>JAYVHC010000772.1:0-2171 GCA_043771575.1 Planctomycetia bacterium | reverse complement strand
TCCAATCTCCCCCCCAAACCAAACTGGACGTCGGCATCGTTTTTAATAAAGTCGAGATTGTGGCTTCGGTCTTTTTGGCATGGTTTGATCCACTCCAAGGCTCCCCGCTCGCGCTCCTCCACGGAAGTACGGTCGAGCAATACATTATGTCATTGACTACTGCTGCTGCACTCGCAGGATGTGGGTCATCAACAGGAATTAGCGGTGGACGACTAAGCACAGCAGAAATCAACTGATTGCTGCCTTTGAGTCGTCCTTGGATGCCTGCGGAAAGATGACAGTGGTATTGGAATATCTTCTTTTCGCCGTCCAACCAATTGCGATTCAACTCGGCGATCAACCATATGTCACATTTTTGGCCGAGCAGTAAATCCCTATGCCCGGCGGTCATTACCCGATTTGCAACATTCCAAGTACCGATGCGCATTCAGTTTCCTGCTTTTGTTACATCCCAATTAACCTCGCGAAGCGCGAGTAACGCATCGTACACGAATCATTTTGCTCAGTGGTTCGCATTCATTAGTTCTCGCCCAGATAACGTTGAACAGTGCCACGCGAAACATGCAGCGCCTTGGCAATCTCCTCAGCGCTATTTCCTTTTGCTCTGAGTTCTGCGGCGGTCTGTGAGTGTTATCTACCGCCGCTTACTGCTCGCAGATCCCGTTTTCCGCGATGAGCTATCGCGAAATGTCGTTTGACTGCTGTTGTTGACAGCCGACCCGGTCGAACGCCCGCTGGCATCTCGGAATGTTGTTTGACTCCGAGACTGACTTGCCGTACCAAAGCTGCTGCCAATCGATGATTGAAACGTTGTGCGATCGCGATTGGTGCTCGCGGTCTCGATCGTTCTACCGCTGGCGTCGCGGACAGTCGTTTTATTCCCCGTTGTATTCGCCGAACCAATCGTTCGACCAGAACTATCGCGGAATGTGGTTCGACTCCCTGATTGGGTTGCCGAGCCTTGTGTCCGACCAGATGCATCGCGGAAGGTTGTTCTGTCGCCATTGTCGCCGTTGATCGCAGAGTACACGTGAGTACTCGGTAATCGACTTTCCGCCGAATGTTTTCCTTGCTGAGCTTGGACGTTACTCGCGAGATAAACTAAGTCGACAAAGCAAATAGCCAAAACACATCGAGAGAACATTTCAAAAATCCTTTAGTGGTAACAATTCTTTTGCCCCTACCAAATCGCACACATGCTCAATGATATGCAATCGCAAACCGTTTGGCTGCCAAGAACCGAATTTTGAAGCTTTTGACAACGGTCGGCAAATGCGGTCACGTTCAAACAGACCGAGATCTTGGGAATAGGCCGTGACAACTTTGGTCAATCTGTTTTCTGGATCATCACAAATCTGCGAGAGTGAGATAGGGACAGCCTGAAATCCGACAAAACCTTTGTCGCGGCAGCAGATCTCTAACGGATTGACTCGGATCGAGGCCAGTCTTGACGGCTACATGACCGACCGACCACGGGATTCATTCGCGTAGATTCCACCATTAATTTCCACCGTTTCCGCAGCCACGCGTTTACTCGCGATATGATGCTTGCGGTAACAAAAAACATATCCACGCGATCTCGTTAGCTTGCCATCAATCCCGTCGTAGTGTTAAGGTCCACTTCCGACGCACGCGCATTGTACACTTTGTTTTCGTGTTCAGGATTCGACTTGGAAATGAACCCGGCATGTTCGCAAATCTCTAGCGTGCGAGTTCCGCTCAGGCACTTCGATCGTCGCCTCTCAAGTCGGTCATGTTTCAGTAATCAATCGACTCAATCAGGCTACTCTTTTTTAAAACAATAGGCGTTTCACACAAGGGCGCGATCACGGAACCGTTGAGTCTCGGTCGTAGGGGCCCTTGGCGCTAAATCCAGCCCGGAAACGCGTCATATAAGGTGATGGGAAACCATTGCTATTGGCCACTCTCGCCAATCGCTATCCAAACGGCTTTGGCATCTCTGCCATCCGTTTTCCGTTTTCACTTTTATGCAATGGAGGATGTGATGTCACACATCGTGACCGTTCGTACTCAAGTCCGCGACCCGCTGGCCATTCAGTCAGCTTGCTCGCGTTTGAAGCTGCCGGCACCAGTCTATGGGCCGGCTAAATTGTTCGTTGGCGAAAAAGTCGGCTGGGCGGTGAAGCTCACTGACTGGATGTATCCAGTTG
>JAYVHC010000771.1:0-2532 GCA_043771575.1 Planctomycetia bacterium | reverse complement strand
TGTCAACCAAACGGCAAAATTCGCGGGGTATTTTTTCAAACTGCAAGGCTACCAACCTGGCGCGGCCAAACCGAATGCGAAACCAGAATTAGCTCCGCTGTTGATCGGGAAATTCGAACTTACCAAACCCTCTCAACGCGCTGCTGCCAATTTGACAACTCCCATCGAAATGATCGCTGGCGCGATCATCTTGCTAGTTGGAGTAACCGCTATCCTGCTGCGAATCTTTGTTTTTCGCGCGAAAAAACCGAAGCTTAGCCGGGTTGCTCCGCAAGTCAACTGCGACATGTTCCCCGAGGGCTCATTGGCGTCGCGGGACAAACGCCAAAAGTAGAGCCATTGTGTTAATGGCTCCTGGGTACGATTGGGACAATCGACCTACACTCACTTTTGTTTCTTTACAGGAGTCAATTTGCCCTGAGCGATCGGTAGCGTACCTGCATAGAGGCCACGGATGACTTGGGTCATGTGGGGGAGATCGAGGCGCTGCCATTCGTCGCTCGGTTGATGATAGTCACCGTGCAGCGAGCCGCCTGAGAAACTGTGAGCAATGACACCTTTGTTGACAAACGAAATATTATCGCTGGCCGCGTACAACCTCTGGCTGAGGCTGGGATGTTCGAAGTTCTCTACGCCGACGCGTCTGGCACCGAGCGCTACCAGCGTTCCCAAGTCCGATGCGGTCCAGCCGGTCATCCAGATTTTGTTGCGAGCACCTTCTTCGGGTCGACCAATCATTTCAATGTTGATGCCCGCGACCAGATTATCGAGCGGCCAGGGTGAGGCCTGTACCAGTTCTTTTGATCCGAGCATTCCGCGCTCTTCCCCCCAGAATGTCATGAAAATCACCGAGCGCTTTGTTCGCGGTTCAAGAGCACCGAACGCATCAGCCAGAGTTAAAACCGCCGTCACGCCGCTTGCGTCATCATCGGCTCCGTTGAAAATTTTGTCTTCACCTGTGCTATTGCCGCCGAGATGATCAAGATGAGCCGAATAGAACACCGCTTCTTTGCTCAGTTCTGTGTCACTGCCTTTGATGACTGCGACCACGTTCCGGACCGAGGCTTTTTCCTTTAGTAGTCCGGGTAACTTGAGCTTGCAAACACTGTCGTCGTTCCATGTTCTTTCGGCGACTAGGAGAATCGGAATCTCGACACGACCTCGCGCGTTGTCGGGTCGTGATTCACGCTGCGATTGAGAAGCCGCTTTCCATAGATCACTATTCGGCGAAGTTACAACCAGCAACCCAGTTACATGCTTTCCAGCCAGCGCCACCGCGCGTCGCCGCAACAGCGACATCGCGTTGGGTCCTGCCTCGGCGCTGTCATCCCAAACGATCACCGCTGGGCCAGCTTGGTCATCCGGCAGCGCTCCGTCTTTGTCGAGCAGCGGAACTTTTCCCTCGAACTGAAATGGCTCAGCGGTAGCATTGAACAAAGTCAACGCTGGTGCTGTCGCACCCGTCACTTGAAACAAGCTACCCGCCTCCGGCGTGCGCACGGTATCGACTGATGACTCAAGAAAGTAACTGCCGTCTTTCCCCAAACCGTTGGCACCAGCGGCGCGAAATCGTGAAGCAACATAGGCAGTCGCGATCGTGAATTCTCTCGACGGCGTACCGCGTCCAGCCATTTCATCCGAAGCCAGAAATGAAATCGTGCCTGTGACACTATTTTCGGTTACTTTTTCGAGTGCTTTGTATTCTTCAGCTGACAAGTCGCCCAGCTTTGTCGTCTGGCTTGCGTCTTGCGAGTGCAGAATTGAACAGGCAAGTAACATACAGCTAGAGATTAGGAGCAGTTTGCGCATTGAGCTTTGTGTCCGTAAAAATGAGTGTATTTCATGTGAGCTTACTTTGGTTCCCAATAGCGAGATGCGAAGTCGAGGAAGGTCGGCCAATTAGGACCCTCTGTGTGACCTCCCGCGTGCTGCCGAAACGCCGGACCCATAATTAGAGGAACCCGTTGGGAAAGATGAACCTCGGACGCTGCACTATTGTAAACTAGTCGCGGGCTAACAGTGCGTTGCCAAGACAATCCCATTAATTTGCCTCGCACCGTATTTGTAGTTGCAGTAGTTGCAGTAGGGTGGGTTGAGGAACGAAACCCACGGCTGGGGAATCTTGGTGGGTGAGGGTGGGTTTCGTTCCTCAAGCACTCTACAAAATTGCAAACCTCTGCCATGTGGCTGCTGGCGGCACACGGACGGAATCCGCGAATACGCGATTGAGCCTATGTGCTTGATGTTCCCTTTGAAGGACGGTCACCAGCGCCTAGAATGTGCGTTCGCTGTGGGATAGATTGCTGGAAAATGGGCGGCGGATGGCTGGCCGCGTCGTTGTAGGAAAGGTTTGGACGGATCTATGCAAAAAACTAAAGTTGCCATTGTCGGCCTGGGAACCGTGGGAAGCGGAGTCGCTCGGTTGTTGTTGGACCATGGCGATCGGACGGCTCGGCACGCTGGGCGGACCCTCTGGCTGCAAAAAGCCGTGGTGCGCGATTTGCGAAAACCGCGGCAGTGTGACCTACCGCC
>JAYVHC010000770.1:0-3182 GCA_043771575.1 Planctomycetia bacterium | reverse complement strand
AAAAAAACTCTCACTTCGATGCGGATTAACGTGCCTGGCTATTATTACCCTTGCCCATCACCTTAAATCTCGTTGCCATTCCACCGTGTAAAGGCTTCGAGCGCAAAAAATTCGGGCAAGCCAATTTGATTGTACTTTTCAGCGGTACCCTTGTTGCGATCTTCGGCGCGTTGCCAAAACTCTCGTGGGTCGGATCCGGGGAATAGGGCTTCGTCTTTTTGACTTTCGTGCATAAAGATCGCCTCGCGTTTGAGTGCGATGTCGCTGGGACTGAGCGGTACAGCGATTTCAATTTCATGCAACGCATACTCCTGCCAAGCACCGCGGTAGAGCAGAACTTCGGGAATCTGCTGGCCACTGTTTCGCATTTCGCTTAGCACTTGGAATATTGCCTCGGCGCAAACGCGATGGGTTCCGTGCGGGTCCGCCAAATCGCCAGCAACATAGACCTGGTCAGGACGCACACGTTCTAGCAATTCGCGGATAATTGTGCTGTCTTCCGTACCCATCGGTCGCTTGGCGATCGTGCCGGTCCGGTAGAATGGCAAGTCAAGAAAATGCAAATCTTCTTCGCGACAGCCAACTTCGATACCGCCTGCGCGAGCCTCACTCCAGCGGATCAGGCCTTTGATTTTGAGAATCGTTTCATGGTCGGGTTGGCCAGGTTCCTTCTGGCACAGGCCATCGCGGACTTGCTGCTGCACTTCGACCGATTTCTGTTGATCGATGCCGAACATGCGGTTGTATTCAGTTACCATGTCAGCGACGCGCCTCGCGTCATGATCGAAAACGGCGATGTTCCCACTGGTCATGTAAGCGACGTGAACGCGGTGTCCGTCTTCGACTAGTCGAATTAAGGTGCCACCCATACTTATTACATCGTCATCGGGATGCGGGCTAAAGCACAAAGCGACTTTCGATTCTTTGCCGGCCGGATGATAGACGATCGTGTCTTGCATCCAGCGGAAGACGCGATGTGCGATTTTCTGAGCAGGGCCGTGATGCCGCAATAGTTGATGCAGATCGTGTTGACGAAAGTCCTCGTCATCCAATTTGAGCAAGGCCTTGCCGGTCTGTTCACACAGCCGCAAAACGGCTCGCTTAATCAGACCTTCGTCCCAGGTTACTTTATCGAGCAGCCAGGGCATACTAATGCCGGTCAGCGAGCCCGCAGCGGGGAAATCCAGCAAGACCCGTGCGTCAGCGTGTTCTTGCAAGAACGACGCTGGCACACGATCCGTGATGGGACCCTCTAAAGCCTCGCGTACAATCAAACACTTGTGTTCTCCGAGTGCTAGCAGCAATGCGTGTCGCGCGGCCAAGATGGGAGACAGACCCACTGTGAGTCCTTGCAAGGGCACGTTGGCTTCACCAAAGAAGTCGCTTGATGCCGACTGCCGTGTAATAGGATCGAGCGTACACAATCGCGTCCGACTCTTGCGAACGGAAAAAGGCTCGTTGAATCCAATATGACCGTTGCGACCAATGCCCAGAAGTACCAAATCAAAACCGCCCGCACTCTGAATCAGTTCGTCATAGCGTCGGCAGTGAAGCTCGACATCATTGACCAGAACCTGACTGTCGAGGCAATGAATGCGTTGTGGCGCGATGTTGATATGATTCAAGAAATGTTCGCGCAGCCAGCGACCGTGACTCTGCGGGCTGTCAGGCGGTATTCCGTAGTATTCGTCGAGCGAGAATACAACGACTTGGGAAAAATCGAGTCCCTGTTCGCGATGTAGGCGAATCAGTTCGCGGTATGTTCCGACTGGTGTGCTTCCAGTCGGCAATCCCAGTACCGTATTTTGCCCGAGTTCCGATCGCTCGCGAATCAGCCTCGCGATCATATGGGCGGCGTGCCGCGCGAGGTCCTTGCCGGTTTGGAAAACAAAGGCTGGCAAGTGGGTGCCTGGAATCGGGCGTGCGCGGCCTGTCGAGTTAGAGATCACGTTGTTATTGGCTTCCAAAGTGGGCACGTTTTGTGACTCGTGTAAACATTGAGAAAAATGGCGCGTTAACGATACGCATTGAGTCCGACCGGGAATAGAACGATTATACGCTGAGTAAGGTAGCTAGCGAAATTCCAAATTATTCACACGTACATGCCTTATTTTATACACGCAAGGCGTCCGTTTCGAACGCTGGATTGCGCTACTCAATCGATTCAATCACTCGGGGTGACGCATTGGCCCTGTTGCGGGCCGCTAATGGGGCTTATCATACCTTGATGTTGACCATCGCTCGGCTCGATTGCCGGCGATTTCGTTCATCGAAAGAGTAGGAACAGATGGCTGAAAATTCTCCCAAAAAGTGGCTAAACCTGGAAGAACACTTCTTTGCTCAAATGGATCAGCAGTTGCTTAAGAAGCTGCGCGAGGAGCAATCGATAACGCAAACCGCTGAGTCGATCATGAAGATAACGGGGTTTACGGATGAAAAAGTTGCTGCGGAGTTGGCACGAGTTGGCATAACCATCGAAACTCTGACCGCCTTTCGACTGGTGCCTCTGGTAGCGGTCGCGTGGGCGGACGATCGATTGGAAGAAAATGAGCGCGACGCAATTCTTCAGGCTGCACAGAAGGCAGGTATTGATCCCTCGGAACCAGCGATGGCCATGCTTAAGTCCTGGACCACAAAGCGACCGAGCTCGGAGTTGCTGGATACTTGGTGTCATTACTCGAAAGCGTTGTCGGCATCACTAAATGGCCCGATGCGAGCTGTACTCCAGAAAGAGGTCTTAGAGCAAGTTGAAACGGTGGCCCGCTCGGCCGGCGGAGTTCTCGGTTTTGGCAGCATTAGTCCTTCCGAACAAGCGATCATTGATCGCGTCGAACAGGCGCTCGCTTAACCCTAGCACGCCCATAGTTTAAGTTGAATGAAGCACGAGCAGGCTGGGCTGATAAAAAGCAACGTGTAGAACGGTTCTTCCCAACATTGACCCCAACCGTTCTGCCGAAGGGCAACGAACCGAAGTCAACGCGCATTTTCCCAACGGATGAAACCGTTCAAGTGAGCCAGCGAGCACACCGGAACGATTGAGGACAATCGTTCTACAAAGGACCATCAATGCATAGGATCCGTTTGCGGGAGCCGTGGCAGGCGGGTTGGAACACGGAATCGGGTGCTATCGTTTACACCCGAAATTTCCATTTGCCAACGGGTGCAGCGGCCCAGGCGATTGT
>JAYVHC010000769.1:0-2892 GCA_043771575.1 Planctomycetia bacterium | reverse complement strand
GAAGTATCGATACCGAGGTTGTGGTAAAGGGTGGCGGTGATTTCTTGCATGTGAACTGGACGTTCGGTTGCGTGTTCGCCGAGCCGATTGGTTGCTCCGATCGCCTGGCCGGCGCGAATACCGCCACCTGCCAAAAACGCACAGCTCACATTGGACCAGTGGTCGCGCCCCGCCCCGTTGTTGATCTTGGGAGTCCTTCCGAACTCACCCCAAACCACGATACTGACGTCGTTCAAAATGCCGCGTTGCTCTAAATCTTCGATGAGCGCGCTGAGGCACTGATCAAGCTTGCCACCGTGGTCGCGGACAAGATCAAAATTTTGACCATGACTATCCCAGCGTCCAAAACTGAGACTGACACAACGAGCGCCGGCTTCGACCAATCGACGCGCTATCAACAAATGGTCATTGCAAGTCGGTGCGCCATCATACTGATATTTGTACGGCTTGCCGTCGCCGTAGCGCGCGACGATCTTTGGATCTTCTTTTGACAGGTCCAGCGCGTCGAGCAATTTGCTGCTTGTCAGCACATCCAGTGCTCGTTGGCCAAAGACATCCATCCCTTGCATCGTTCCCTTCGCATCAATGTCGCGGCGCAAGGTATCCACACTGGTCAGCAACTGGCGCCGATCCTGCAAGCGTTCAAGCGAGATGCCGTTAAGTTTCATGTTGTCCATGCCGGGACCATCGGGTTTGAACGGCGAATAAGCCGCACCCAAAAAACCGCTTGACCCCGCGTCGGACCATGGCCCGTGCTGCGTCTTCGCAGCCAAGCCGATATTCGAGGGAACGGAGGGATCGACCGGCCCGCGCAATTTTGTCATAGCGGCACCAATCGATGGCCGACCACCCAGCGGTCTTAAGTCCTCTGTCAACCAGCCCGTCATGCACTGAAACGATTCGTGACGGTCCTTGCAACCGACCACGGAACGAATCACAACCGCTTTGTCCATGATCTTCGCAAGCTGTGGAAAGACCTCACAAATCTGAATGCCTGCAACTTTCGTCGGGATTGGGCTGAATTCGCCTCGGATTTCTGTCGGAGCCTCTGTCTTGATCTCCCACATATCTTGATGCGGTGGACCACCAGCCAGGAAAATATTGATGACCGCCTTGTGCCCCAATGCCGTTCGGGGTCCCGGCTGTCGCGATTCGGCTCGCAGCAAATCCGCGAGCCCCAACCCTCCAGCGCCAAACGTCAGCCCACCAATCGCGAGAAAGCTCCGCCTTGAGATTCCATCGCAATAGCGACCCGACTTGCCGAGGATAGTCAGCATGGCAACACCGATTTTTTGAAGGTAGGATGTGAGGCGGGAATCGAGCGTAACGGTTTTTTCCCGCCTCGATGGTCAACATTGTTGCCAACGCGCGCCCCCTGATGCAAGTGGAGAATTGCAGCGGAAGTCGATTTGCTGGCACCTGTTCCTATCAGAATTCTACCACAATTCCACCACGCGGTCCAAGCGATTGCCGCTCTGCCTCACATTCGTCCCCCAAATTCACTGCCCTGCGAACTGGAAAATGGACGAAAACCTTGCCCATCCCGTAAATTTTAGACAAAAACTAGTAAAAAGTGGACTCTTCTCGCTGATCGCCACCAACTGGTTGCTAGGCTCTGCCTAGTAACCCAATGTCTTGCAGGCTCCGCCTGCGGTTTTGCGATCCCGCCGATGGCGAATCTCACCCACTCGGAAGGCAGAGCCTCGAAGACAGTGCATTCCAAGGCGGAGCCTTGGAACGAGGTGCTGGCCCGGTGGCGATCAGCGAGAAGTGTCAAAAAGTGCAGCCAATTCAGCACGCCAGCCTACGAGCACTAACCTCGCAGTGATTCGAGCGGTTTCAAACGCATCGCCGAGAGGGCCGGGATAAGGCCACCGACCAAGCCCATCAGCATGCTCAACATTAAGCCGATTCCCAGTACACCCCAATCAACAATGATCCGAAAGACAACCGCTTTGCCTGCTGGACCGTTGCCACTGCTAACAATACTTGTCACGCGGAAGCCGTTAAACATGTAGCCAATCAGGCAGCCAACCAGTCCACCCAGCAATGCAATCAGTAATGATTCCACTAAGAAACTCACAAGGATGCGCCAGCGGCTGAAGCCTAGCAATCGTAACATACCTATGTCGCGGATACGCTGGCTGATGGCTGCAAACATCGTATTCATCACGCCCATCACGCCGCCGAATCCCATCACGGCGGCTACCACCATAGTTCCAATCAACAATTGCAAATTGGTTTCCCCCAGCGCCTTGAAATAGTTGGTTTCGGTCAGCGCATTGACTTGAGATTTTTCATACTTGTTTGTGGGATCCTTGCCGCTGAAGTAATCTTCTAGCGACTGTGCCTGCTCTTTGCTCGTTGCACGCAGCACGAGCGTCGTATAATTGGACTTCCCCAGTAACGGTCCAATTACACTCTGCTTAGCCCATACTTCGGAGTCAAAGGTTGTCCCCTCAGTCTTCATGATTCCGGTAACCAGCAGCTCGCGAGTATCGAGTTGGATGGTGTCGCCTACTTCCAGACTGTCGGGATTCTTGGCTGCGAGACGCGTAGCTTCGGAGCGGTCCGATCCGAGCCCACGAGCGATCCCTTCACCAAGCACAACTTCGACGAGGGGCTGTTTGTTTGGATCCACTGAAGGGCGAACACCCGCTTCCGAAAACCATTCACCGCCCGGAAGCAATTCGAAATTATGTACCTTGGCCGATGCGATGGGATCGTAGAGTCCGCGCACCTGCAACAGTCTTCGGCTTGGACTATTTGGCTTTGGCTCGGCGATCGGCAGGCTTAGAACGAGATACACCTCTCGGCTACAAAGCGGTTCATCGTTGAAACGGACGACTCCGTCTTGCTGCGCTAGATCTCCCATGTTCTCGAACTGCAAGT
>JAYVHC010000768.1:0-3858 GCA_043771575.1 Planctomycetia bacterium | reverse complement strand
TCCTAACCTATACCAATCTCAGTGCCGATTGGTTCACTTCCCCAAACCGTTGAAGTACAGCCTTTAGAGACCGTCCGGTTCATTGCCTTAACGCGGTCGGGAGTGCGACGCTCCTGCGGAGCTTTATTGGGCGGCCATTGCACGTCCACAAGCGAAGGAGATCCACCTCGCAGCCGAAAAGTCTCGGCAGGAGCCTAGGACTCCCGACCGGTGCAAAGTCAATTGGCAAAAAAGAGGAGCCTCGATTATCATCGAAACTCAGTTATCATAGCGACTTATAACTTCCTACCCAACTCACAACCGCGAATACCACCATGCAAAACGAAAACATCCAGCGTCGACACTGGCTCGCACAGTCCGCAGCGGTCGCAGCGGCTGCCGGTTGCTTTACCAGTCAAATTTCGCAGGTTCAAGCTCAACCGCCCCTACCTACCCCGGCACCGAAGTTCCGCTATTGCTTGAACATGAGCACCATTAACGGCAACGAAGTCCCGGTGCGCGATCAACTTAAGATCGCCGCCGAAGCAGGCTACGACGCGGTTGAATTGTGGCTTGGACACATTGAAAAATATACCCAAGGCGGCGGCGACTTAACTGCCCTGCGCAACGAAATTCGCGATCTCGGGTTGGCCGTCGACAGCTCGATTGCATTTGGAAAATGGATTGTCGACGACGACACTGAACGTGCCGCTGGACTGGAACAAGCCAAACGCGATATGGATACGATCCGTCATCTTGGAGGTCGTCGTATCGCTGCACCACCGGTCGGAGCCACTGACAAGCCCGGTCTCGACCTCAATGCTGCCGCCGCGCGTTATCGCAAGTTGCTCGAAGTCGGTTCCGCCCGCGATGTCGTCCCGCAAGTCGAACTGTGGGGCTTTTCGAAGAATCTGGCCACACTTGGCGAAGTGCTCCACGTGGCTGCAGGTGCAAACCACCCTGATGCTTGCGTACTGCTCGACGTGTATCACATCTACAAAGGTGGCAGCGATTTCAGCAACATTGGGCTCGTGCCTGGCGCCAAGATGCACTGCCTGCATATGAATGATTATCCCGCCGAACCGAAACGGCCCGAGATTGCTGACAAAGATCGCATTTATCCTGGTGAAGGCATCGCGCCCATGAGCCTGATCCTGCGCAGCTTGGCCCAAGGTGGATTCAATGGCACACTTAGTCTTGAACTCTTCAATCGCAGCTACTGGGCCCAGCCACCGCAACAGGTCGCCAAACTCGGTCTGGAAAAAATGAAAGCGGTTGTGGCTGCTGCTTTTGAATCGCCTTCAAAAGGCTAGGAATTCAACTCACGATTAAGCCTTCGGTCCGCGATGAAAACCAAGTCGCCAACTGGGGCATACGGCCATAAGCGTACGCCATCATGGCGATCGGATGAACTGTTGGCTTCGTGGTCCCTTGCTCCATCTGCAATTTGCATGCCGTACACTCAGTAGCGCCCAGTTGTGCAGGAGTCTCCTTCATGGTGTTGATCAATGACCGACCGATACGCAAACTGGTGCGGTAGTTCTTGCGCTGCAAGCCGAACGTCCCCGCCATACCGCTACAGCCTGCGTCAGCGAACTGGACTTGCAAACCGGGAATCAACTTCAACAGGTTAAGCGCGGGTCGGCTGGGATCCAGCACCCTTGAATGACAAGGTTCGTGGTACACCATGGAGAACGAAACCGGTCGGAAATTCAGTTCGAGCTCGTTTCGCATATGCATCTGCCACAGATACCCACAGGCTTCGTAGGTGTGTTTCGAGATCAACTCCGTGTCTTCATCTTGCTGCAGGTTTCGATACTCATGTTGCAAACAAAGCGCAGCCGAAGGTTCGGTCGTCACAATGTCGTATCCATTGCGCACCGCCTCAGCTAACAGACGCACGTTGGACTTTACTAACTTGCGAGCCCGCGCGACATCGCCGCTGGCAATCATGGACATGTACGAAGGCGTTTGATTGGTTGGACAGTAGACCTCGACGCGCTGATGCCGCATCACCTCAACCAAAGCTCGACCAAGCAAGGGGTTGTGCCAGTTCACGTATTGATCGACAAAGAACAACACCTTGCGGCCTGTTGCACGGTTGAGTCGATTCATTTTCTCTCGCGCGGCCCACCTCAAAAACGTCTTGCGCGTGACCCTCGGCAATTTTCGGCCTTGCGCGATGCCAAGCGTTTTTTCCATAATCCAGCGTGAAATCGAATTTCCCAGCAACAGATTTGATACCTGCGGAAAGCGGCTAGCAAAAGCAGCGAGCAGATCGAGTCGATTCAGCATTCTCTCGGACATCGCCAAGCCTTGCCCTGCGACATGCTGTGCTTTGATTTCTTGAACTAGCTTTGGAATGTTGACGGACGCCGGACATTCGGTGCGGCATTGATGACAGTTGAAACAGAGATCTGCGACCGCTTTCATTTCCCGGCTTTCAAGCAGTGCCGGATCTAGCCGACCAGTCAACATCCCTCGCAGTAAATTGGCTTTGGCCCGCGGCGAGGCTTCTTCGCCTTTGTGAACACGAAACATCGGACACATCCGCTCGGCAGCGCCGCTGCTGCGACAACGGCCGCAACCGTTGCACGACCGTGCCGAATAGCTTAGCGGCTCAGCGCCCGACCAATCCAAAAGGACCGGCAACTTCAGGGTGCTCGTATCGTCTTGGTGCTCCTCTACATCAATTGCCGGCAACGAACTGTCAAATCCAATATTCTGCAAGTCGCCCGTCATGAGGTGCTGGTCGACGGAATGCGAGCCGAGAATCGCCGTGGCTGCGTCGAAAGCCGTCCCGAGTGGGATGGTGTTTCCTCCGACTGCAAAACTCGATGGCACAACTAGGGACTTGGGGACTGGTCGCAAATTTTCGTTAACCTTGGGCGGAACATCGCTCATGAACTTGCCAGGATTCAAGATGTCAGCCGGATCGAAGATCTGCTTGATCTGTCGACACAACTCCATGCGTGGGCCCAATTGCCGGGCCGCCATCGCCGCACGACTTAGACCCAATGCATGCTCGCCTGAGATGCAGCCGCCGTAGGCCATCACTTTCGAATAGATCGCTTCACTCAGTCGTGCCAGCCGATCGTGATCCTGTGGATTGCCCAAGTCCAAGAACGGGCGCACATCCAGTTGTCCGTGGGCTGCGTGCGCGAACAACGTCGCCGTCACACGCTCTATCTTCAATATGTTCTGAATCTCAAGTAAGAAATCTGGCAACCGTTTGGGTGGAATCGAAATATCTTCGATAAACGGCAATGGTCGTTGACTCCCTTTCAGACGATACAGACGCGGAATTACTCGCCTCGACAGTCGCCACAACACGGAGCGTTCTTGATCATCAGTCGTGATTCGATACGACATCACCGGTTTTCCGCGACGTTGCAGTCTTTGCAGCATCGCCGTCAGCCGACCCCGCAGCGTCGCCGCGTCATCGCCATGCATTTCAATCAGCAACATCGCTTCAGCCCCGCGTGGTCCGATGGATGCATAAGTCGACTCGGTTTCGCGAGCAATCTCTAACAATCGCCGATCCATTAAATCGCAAGCGGCAATCTCTTCGCGCATCACATCCAAAACGGCTTTCGCAGCCATGTCCATGCGTTCAAAAAACAACAACATCAGCCCCCGGACCGCTGGCACTGGGTCCAGTTCCAAGGTCGCCTCGGTGATGATCGCCAAAGTTCCTTCGGCGCCGCACATCAACCTCGCAAGATTCACATGTTCGCCGTCAAGCGTCTTCTCAACGCGGTAGCCACAACCGCGAGCGACCTCCGACCACGGTGGACGCAACAGCAATGCAGAATTGCGTTGCAGCAACGATCCAATTTCGCTCGCCAATCTTTCTGCGGTAGTCATCGGAGGATGGTC
>JAYVHC010000767.1:0-3994 GCA_043771575.1 Planctomycetia bacterium | reverse complement strand
ACTTGCATCTGTCAAAGCATTTAGGCCGTCCAGGACGCACAATGCTTGCAGACGGGTTTGCGGAATTCGGCTCGCGATCGCAGCGTTCTCAAGCATAGGAATTGCAGCGCGATCGCCTTGCCAGAGCAGCATTTGGTGAGCTTTGTCGCGCTGCCAGTCATTCGCTGAATCGAGTGCGGCGACCAATTGTGAAGTGCCTACTTGCTCCAAGCTCACCGTCCTCGCAAGGCTGGCGGCCACGGGGAGCACGCGATAGATTCGACCTCGATCATCGCCCAGTCGGTAGTGTGGCAACAATTCCGATTTGCCTTCGGGCGGCAACCAATCGGGGTGCTCGATCATGTAGCGATACATGTCCGCGACCCACAGCCCACCGTCTGGACCAGTTCGAACCATCACCGGTCGGCACCAGCGATCTTCGCTGGCAAAAAAATCGGTTAGTCCTTCACCCACTGGGCGCCGGGCTTGGAAACTCACACCTTCGTCGAAGAGAACGTTGTGCTGAACCAGGTTGTGAAACGGCTCGCAAGTAAACGCGTGGGTTAGTGAGGTGCGACCGAAAAGCAATTCATCATTATAGATCATCCCGCTACAAGCCGAAGTGAATCGACCCGACTGCTCAAAACTGTGAAAGCGTTTTTCTAGTTGGCTGGCGGGATAGACAACAGGACTACCTGGGCCAACGATATGCTTGATGGGACTGGGTGTGGGGACATGCGGATTGCGAGCCAAATAGCGATCCGAGAGTACATACTGCCAAAGCGGATTGGCGTTCTGTGTCCCAAACCAGTGCCCCCAAGCATCGCGATTGCGTCCATATTGCGAGGGCCCGGATTCTAGCTGAAGGTCTCCCGTATCGGGCTGAAAGCGAAAGTCACGGCTGCCAAGTTGGAAAGATTCTCCTTTGCGAAGAGAAGTAACCTTCGTGTCCAAACCGTGGTTAGCATGATGACCACCATTAGCGCAGTAAACCCAGTTGTCGAGTCCCCAGCGCAAGTGATTCATGCGCAGCTGTTGATTGCCTTCATTGAAACCGCTGAAGAGAACTTCGCGTTGATCTGCTACGCCGTCGCCATCGGTGTCACGCAAAAACAGAATTTCCGGAGCCGCAGTCACCAGCACGCCATCGCGCCACGTCAAAATACCATTCGGAAACCTTAGGTCATCGGCAAACACTCGGCTGGTTTCATAGCGCCCATCGTGACCCCGATCCTCAAGCACACGTACTCTTCCACCAGCCTTGCCTTGGCCATCCATTCCCAGCGGGTAATCCGACATTTCTACAACCCACAAACGGCCAGCAGCATCCCAGTCGAAGGCAACCGGGTCGATCGTTTCTGGCTCCGCTGCAACCACTTCGACGCGATAGCCCCGCGGGACATGAATCTTGGCGAGGGATTCTTGGGCTGAAAGCGGTTGGCTATCTGGGGACGCGATGTCACGCGCAGCATCAGCCTCGTTGCCAGCAGTTGGGCCGGCAGGATTCTGCAGCGCGGCGCTATGGAGGAGCACAGCTTCCTCGCTAGTCAGCCCGCGATTGAACAACCCAATCTGGGCCAAGCTACCCTGCAGTGGGGCAAAGTTGTCATTGCGGGCACCAAAGAAAAACTCTTGACTGCCCGCAGTGGTGACCTCGACTTCGGCATCGATCTCCGGCTTCGAATCACCGTTGAGAAACACCTGGATGTGGTCGCCATTGCGAATCATCGCGACATGATTCCATGTTTGGGGCGCGATCGATGTGCGGCCGGCGGCGACTTGATTGCCTGAGTTACCGTTAAAGAAAATCAATTTTCCGGTCAGATTAGCTTGATAAGTTCCACCGATGCCCAAATGATCACCGGGCGCTTGCGCATCGCCGTTCGGACCTCGCGAGAATAAATAGGCTGTCACTGGTCGCGTGTTCACGGTGAGTTCGTTGCGGAACCATAGCGAAACACTGTACGAGTCCCCCAGTTCGCTCGCGTGCCCGCTCATTCGAGCACCGTTAAGAGTCGCGAAGTTGTTTGGCTGGAAAGCAGCGTTGCCAGACACCTCTACGTCGACAGGGCGCGAATCGAGCGAGCGAAACAAAACGGGCTTGAGAGCCGCGACAGTGCTGGGATAGCTTGCAGGGAAAGCGATCGGTTTTATGCGCGACGCTGATTTAAGGGCTGCGTGCTTCCGCCGGCTTTCCTCGCGCATGAGTTGCTCGGATATTCTGGATAAGTTCCAGAAGTGAACGATTTCAGTCGACTTTAACGCACGGTTGAAAACCGCGATTTCGTCGAGCTTGCCTTGCAACCCTGCGCCGAATCGCAGCCGAGCCGATGGACGCGCGGCGTCCACAGAAGCCACTAATGCAGGTTCGGTCGCGCCGTTTATATGGACCGTGAGCTTGGCCTTCTCACGAATTACGACGGCGAAATTCCAGTCATCAGCTGGCCACTTACCCGAAGATGTCGCGTTACCGACTTGAAGTTGCACGAGATGATCGGCTGCCTGAGTTGCAATCACGCTGTCACCGCCGGGTCCACTGCAAAGCTGGCCGCTACGTTCGCTCGCTCCGCTAGCTTCGCCTAGCCAAAACCAAAATGCGCACGAATAGTTTTCGCCTAAGCCAGCCGCATCGGCTGACAGTTCGCCGCCCGCAAAGTGAACGGCGCGGTTGATCTGCGTCGGCCCGGAAAACTCAGATGCAATGAGTTGTTCGCTGATTCCCGCTCCGGTCCCGCTACCGACGCCGGGCAGGTACAGAGCGTAACCGGGGCTGAGCTGGGCAGTTTTACCCGTGGGAACGGCATTGCGAAGGCTGTCACCATCTTCGTCATCCATACGCCAATAGGAAGTCGGTTTCGCAGCGAGAATGGCATCCGCATAAGGCCCATGCACGTCGAGCATCTTTCTCCGTGTTTTACTGGAAACTTGTTCGAGCGCCCCGACCAACGTTTCGACGATTTGCTTTTCGGCTTGTACTTCCAAGCCTGCCGTTCGCGCGGGCCATGTAGTGTAGCCGCCGAGGGTATGTTGTTCAGGCGGTGGGATATAGCCTTCGGCCCCATTCGCCAGCTCGATATTGAAGTGACTGCTGGCCGGACTACGACCACGCAGTTTGAGACCGGTCAATGCATAGACTTCATTGGGAAGCGTGGCGATGGTGAGGTCGCCGATGCGAATCGCTTGCAACTTAACATTCGCTCGTTGGCGTTCATGCAGAATTAACGCTTCCATGGCGTAGACTTCCGGCAAGCTCTTCGGCAATTCATCTTCGATTTTTGAGGCGATAGGACGCGCCCACTCGAGTCGCTTCTCGTCAGGGACGCGATAATTGAGCGTGATATTTTTCTCGACGATATCGATAGGAACTGCGTCATGATATTCGACTTTCGCTAAAGCCAATTCAGCATACTTGGCAACTTCTTCGGCGTAACGCTCGATCGTGATTGACTTGGCAGGCGAACCGTAGTCCATCCACATGAGATCGCCGCTTGTGCCTTGTGAGATGGCTGCTACGAAGGGGCCGTTGCCATCTCCCGCTTCGCCAACTAGTTGAGCAACATGCTTGCAGAACAGACCGTAATAATCCGAAGATAGAGCTGCAGCGCCGAAGAAGTGCTGCGAATAGTTTGCCAGGACCGCTAGAGGTTTTCCTTCGCGAGTTTGCAATGAGATAACCGATAGCGTTGGATCCACGGGACCTGATGGCCCGATGACTGAGGAGCTGAGGTAGCCAGGGTGCATGTGTGCCAGCCCGGTAGCATCTCCAAACGGATCGACAATCTTGCTTTCCGGCTTGCGAATCCAACGCCGATTGTGCGTGTGTTCCCAATCATCGATGGATGCCCAGCCAATTCTGGCAGGCTGCAACTTCTCGTGCGCGCTGATAATTGCTTCGGCAATTTTCCCGGGCAACCACGCTGCGTAAGCCTTGTCTTGTCGAGTTCCTAAGCAGGCCATCGCAGCCGGTGCAGAATGCGTATGAGTCGCGGAGACCATGATGTGATCCACGGAAATG
>JAYVHC010000766.1:0-2137 GCA_043771575.1 Planctomycetia bacterium | reverse complement strand
GTGACGTCACACCCTTCCTGCCAGAAACGAGCTTTTCCGAATGGCACAGGTTCTACGGACAACACGTAGACCGGTTGGCGAAGTCGATGTTTGGGGATCAGGAAAATGGTGGGATCGTCGGCAGCTAGCGCCGTCCACATTAACCCCGCAGCGTCTTCAGGTGTACTGGGAATAACCACGCGTAGACCAGGCGTGTGCGCGAACAACGATTCATTTGCTTGGCTGTGCCATAGGGCCCCACCAGGCAAGTAAGCCCCATACGGTGCATAGATTACTGCTGGACAATTCCAATCGCCAAAGCTACGCCAGCGAATCGTGGCAAGATTCTGGGAGATTTGGTTCCAGGCAGGTCCGACAAAATCAACGAACTGCAGCTCAAAAACGGGACGCATTCCGTAACTAGCCAAGCCACAAGCCACACCAGCAATGGTGGCTTCAGCTAACGGAGAATTTACAATACGCCCTGGGTACTTCCGGGACAAACCAGCAGTGATCCGGAAAACACCTCCCTTAGGATCTTCCACGTCCTGACCAAAAACGATGACGCGATTGTCTTGCTCCAACGCTTTATCAAGTACATGGTTAATCGCATCTACCATGCGCCACAACTGCTCCGGTTTGATCGGCGGAGCTTCCGCGACTGGTTCTGGACCGAAAAGGTGAGCACTGAGTTCTGCAGGATCGGGATCTTCAGCCTGCTCAGCTTCTGCGTAATCGACCGCAACCTGTCGATCGACGTCCTGCTTTATTTGCGTCCACCGTTGCGGACATAATTCACTGGAATCTACCAATTGGCGTGAGAACGAGTCGATTGGATCGCGCGCGACCATGGCGGCAACCTCGCTTGGCTCGCGATAAACTCGGTGGTCATCACTGCTAGTATGACTACATAGCCTATCAAGTTCGCAGTGTAATACGGTGGGACCTTCCCCGCATCGAGCTCGCTCGATTGCAGCCGAGGCGGCGGTGTAGACGTTGTCTATTTGACGCGCGTCAACCCACTGGAATAAGCGTTCATTGAATATGCCAATGCGAAACGGATTGAGGGCTGCGGTCTTTGTGCTAATGCCATATCCATTGTCTTCGACGACGAAGATAATTGGCAATTGATGCTCAACTGCAAACGACAACGCTTCGTAAAATTCTCCCTGTCGCGTTGCTGCATCTCCAACTGTCGCTACTACGATTCCGTCCTTACCTTCAAGCTTCATTCCCCACGCAACACCACAAGCAGGCAATAGATTTGCACCGGTTGGCGAAAGCGCGCTCCAAATATTATGTCGTCGGCTTGAGCAATGCCCCGGCAATTGCCGACCTCCACTACTGGAATCCTTCTTTGCGAAATAGGCGAGTGCCAATTCGCGGTTGGTCATCCCCCGTGATAGAACAAGTGCACGATCTCGATAATAAGTAAATATGTAATCGCTATCCCTAAGGAGCATTCCAATCGCCGCAAGTGATTCGTGTCCAGTCCCCGAAATTTGAAACCAGCCCTTGCCTTGTCGAAAGAGTAAACCTTCGAGTCGCTCTCCCTCTCTGCTCAAGTACATCAGTTTTAAAAGTCTAAGATCGAAGGTGCACGCTTTAGCACTCGTAACCGAGGGTAGGGTAGTCAAAGTGTGACCTTACAGTAGGGAAAAGGGCTGCAAGTCAATGGTTTCAAATAGATCAACGGCGAGCACTATCGATGATGGCTTGACGTAGCGAGCCCGGCCCCGAATCCGCAACTGTCGTTACCGAGAGGATACCGGTGCTGACGTTCACTTAGACTCAAAAGTCGGCGACGAATTGGCGAACGCATTCGCTGGAACATTGGAATTGCCATAGGTGAGAAAGAGGAATATGTACCCACAGGAGGCGAATTGCTCCGAATCGTGCATTTATCCAATGTCAGTTTGGAAATGCGCACGGAAAAATCAGAAAGCGATCCCTGAAGGCAAGGGTTTTGTGCCTTCTAATACGGTTAGGCACTCGTTTTTAAGAAAAAGGCCGCGAAAAACAATTTACTTCCACTTTTCTTGAAGCTCGATTCGAGTCATCGGGACCGCTCTTGGATCGCATCGATATTCATATTGAAGTGCCTGCCGTGCCGTTTCAAGAGTTGTCGTCCGCACAGGCTGGCACCAGCAGTGCCACG
>JAYVHC010000765.1:0-4548 GCA_043771575.1 Planctomycetia bacterium | reverse complement strand
CATTGAGATTTTGAAACAGATCCTTGAATCCATCGCCTGCAATCAGTGTGGAAAAACCGCCGAGCATCAACACATTATTGTTCAGGTAGGGTCGATACTCGGCACCTAAACTAAGGTCTGTGCCAATAAAGTTATCAATGTTCCCTGTGAATAAGTAGGTTTCCAAGACCTCAGTTTGGTTAAACCAGAGGAAGTTGGTATTGTGAATGAGTTTCAACTTTGGTGTCAAGTCCGCATCGACCCCAAAGTTAACCAAGTGCAGTCCAGGATTTACAAAGTTTTGTTGCGCCTGAAACTTTCCATTTTTCATGCTCGGCGTCAGGCTGGTGCGATTGGTGAGTTCAACACCAAACAGTCTTATGCCTTGACGTCCCCAATAGCTGAATTCATTCCCAGCAAAGTTCGGATTGGCAAAGATGGTATCGAAGCCGGTGGCATGTGAGTTGTTGGGATCCGAGTCCCCGGAGCTGTAAAAATAGGAGGTCCTAAAGCGCGCCCAGTCGCGATCGTAGGACAGCTCAAGCGCTGCCATCCAGGCACTGATATCTTGATGCCTGCCCGCGATGGGATTCAACGTGTCTCTTCCGAACACATAATAGAGTGCATTGGAGATGTTGAACCGTTCCATGTGACCATTGCCAGCAAAACCGAAGTAGTAGCTCCGCACGTCGTGCTCAGCGAAAACACCCACTGGGTCAGGTCGAACCAAGAAACCGTTACGATCGAATTCTGTACTGGGTTTATCTCGGTTGTAGTGGAATGAGGCGTTGGCCGTGTAACCTGGAAACAGAAAATCTTGGCGGTAGTAATTGGCAATGAACGTGTTCTGATGTCGATCTTTATCGAATCGATTGAGCAGGCTGTTCGTGTCTTTCTCGGTTTGGTCGAACCAAATCAAGTTATACTGATCGCGATTCGCTTCGCGTGTTCCAAACAATCGCACGGCGCGATTAAGGTCCGAAAAAATGAATCCGCGAAAATCGCTGGTAAAGCTCTGGCTACCCACCCGCGCGGACACGAAATCATCGTATTGGCTGGTATCCATCAGCTTGGTTTCCAGGAACCACTCTTCGAGCGTAAAATCCTGACGAAAGCGACTTTGGCCAGCACGGACGTCCGGACTGACTACACCCAGCTCATCTGCCACCAAGTGGTTCATGTTGTAGATGAAGTTCAATTTGGCTCGCCAGTCCATGGGTTTGAATGACGAACTGCCCTGAAACAACTCGACTGCCAAGGAATCATATTGAGTGAAAAAGTACTGATCCGGGTCGCCAAAGAATTCTGCCGAACCCGGATCGCGAGTTGCCTCGAAGGGCGTGGTCGGCGTTGGCAATTGACGCCCTTCGAAAAGGCTGAGACTCTTTCCGGTCAACCGTAAGAATTTGTCTTTGCCTATTACCGGATAATCACCCTTGAGCACGTTTTGGTTGTAAGGGTCCCACCAGACGCCTTCGATGCCGGGGTAATCGTCCAGGGCCGGATGCCCTTTGCCATAACGATCGTATTCCGGCATTCCCAGCCGCCAGCGGTCGTTGACGGGATCAAAACGTGAGGTTGTTTGAATTTCACTTGGCAGAACTCCGCTAGGTCCAGTGAAACCGTAAGGGGCATCGATCGGTTCAAAGCGGACTGCGGCCGCTTCGGGAGCGGCTTCCTTAGGAATCGCCAAGTGTTCCACTTTGGCATCGGGAGGCCGCAATACGCGCGGCGCATCGGGTACTTGCGAATCATCCCGATCCGAAATTCGCTGCACATTTCCTTGCGGTAGGGGCGGTCGCGAGAGCGTTCCTTCCTGCAATTGCCCTAACGCACACTGGACAACCACGAAACTCGTGAAGAGTGCAAGAAAATGCGTTTGAAAGCATTTCTTCACTGCTGAGGCCTCATAAATGGCTGCCGGAACAAAATTTCTTCACTACTTTTTAGAATTTATCGGTTAGGGTCTCTGTGCGGCTGAAGCATAATATGCGGGTTGCGTCAGCTTTACTTTGATGTCACTAGAAAATGCAATCCAAATCACTCAAGAAACGGCGAACGGTTCAGTTCGAACAACTGGAGTTGCGGCAATTGCTAGCCAGCGACTGTGGTTTGTTATTGCACCACGCCGAATTGCCGGAGGATGTGAATTCCGATCAAATCGTTACGCCTCTCGATGCATTGACCGTCATCAACTATCTCAATTCCTCAGCCGAACGAAGTGTCTGCCGTATGGGTGGCGAGGGCGAATCTCACAAACTTCTCGACGTTAGCGGCGATGATTGGATCTCGCCGCTGGACGCGCTGTTGGTGATCAATCACCTCAACGCTGAAGGGGAAGTTTCCGAGGTGGAACGGCGCGACCCGGCCTTCAATGCACGGCTGACCGCAGAACTGAATAAAGCGGAAAAAATGGGTGCCCAGAATCTGCTCACCGAGAGCGATGTGAAGACACTACTCCGTCGAGCTTCTCAGGCCAGCCCGTCAAACGACGCAATCATTGCTGTTGTCGACCGGACCGGACGCATTTTGGGAGTCAGGGTGGAAGCGGGAGTTGCCTCCAGCATTCAAAACGACGCCGGCAAACTCGCCTTCGCTATCGATGGCGCGGTGGCCAAAGCGCGCACGGCAGCTTTCTTTAGCAGCAACGAGGCCCCTTTACCCAGTCGCACGGTTCGGTTCATCAGCCAGTCCACAATTACACAACGTGAAGTAGAGTCATCACCTCTGAATTCCAATCCGAATTATCAAGGTCCCGGCTTTGTGGCACCGATCGGTGTGGGAGGGCATTTCCCTCCAGAAGTTTCCAATACGCCTCAAGTGGATTTGTTCGACATTGAACATCAAAGCCGCGACAAGCAATTGCTCACCGCCGGAGTCGACCAGGTCTTCGGTACCATGGATGACCTCCAGCTGGTCAATCGCTTCAATGTTCACCCACTCGATGTTGCGACCAACGCGGAAGCCTTTTTCAAAGAGTGGCCCGATTCTTACGGAGTCCAGGCTGGAACATCCATACAATCGCAATCGCGCGGGATCGCAACTTTGCCCGGCGGCGTACCGCTTTTCAAAATCGTGACTGATTCCAGAGACGTTATACAGATGCGGCCCAACAAGTCGCCCTCCCTGCCAGATGTTAACCTCGTCGGTGGTATCGGTGTCTTTTTTCCGGGCCCGGATGGCTTTGCAACCTACGAACAGGGCTTTGTGCATACCACTGAAAATGGAGGCATTACTCAAACCGAACGCGCTCGAGTCAATGCTTCTCGAGTTCTTGAAAGTGAGTTCATCGCACTCGCTGCCGCGGCGGGTGGAGGAATTGTGGGCACCGCTGCATTTTCCAGAAACATTACGGACGTGAATCGCCAATTGGCGCCCCTGAAAAACTTCGTAGCTTTAAATGGTCGCATCGATTTAGTGGGAATTACGCTCGAGATTTTCGGCCCAACGCCCACTCGCAACGCGCCGCTTCCCGGCATCGATCAACTCTTGCAACTTGGGCGTTCACTCGGTCCCTTGGGTCAGGAAAGCGGAAGCGATGTCAAAGTTGAAGGCGCTAGTTTCTATTTGGCAGGACAAGCTGTACCAGAAAAATGGTTGGTCGTCCCCCATGACGCCTCCGATGGTTCACTAACCGCCGAGCAGGTGGAACAGATCATTGTTCAAGGTATCGCAGAAGCGAAATTGACGCGTGCCGCCATTCGACTGGATGTTGACAACAATTTTCGGCCAGGTGTTCGTACGAAGATGGTTCTTGCGGTAGCTGATACCAACGGAGAAGTACTGGGCGTGTACCGCATGCCCGACGCGACGGTCTTCTCCATCGACGTAGCCATCGCTAAAGCCCGAAACACGAGCTACTACGCCGACGCAGGCGACATCGTCAAGGCGGATCGCATCGACTTCAATGGCGATCATTCATTCGGTTCAGTTTCAACGAGCCTGAAGTCAAGCGGCGATACCGTCCCACTTGGCACTGCATTAACCAATCGAACCTTCCGATTTCTCGCCGAGCCACGTTACCCAACGGGTTCAAACGACAAGCCTGGGCCACAGAGTATTTTGGTGCTGAATGGCATCAACCCAACAACAGGCGAGAATTCAATCAGCCATGCGCCATTGTCTTTTACGATTTATGCAGACCCGAACTCACCCAGCACCACAGCCTTTGACGCGTTTGTTCCCAGTCGCAATTTTCGTGATCCAGGCGATACGAACGTAAAGATTGCTGGAACCAACATTAAATATGCACTCGCGAACCAAAACGGAGTCGTCTTCTTTCCGGGTAGTACACCGCTCTACGTCAACGGCAAACTGGTTGGTGGTTTTGGAGTTAGCGGCGACGGCGTCGATCAGGATGACGTGGTCACAGCGGCCGGACAAGTAGGATTCGCTGCGCCCGACAATCTTCGGGCTGATCAATACATCGTGGGGGGCGTGCGCTTGCCTTACCAAAAATTCAACCGCAATCCGCAAGGCGCATAGCTGGTCAGCGCCAAGTTTACGCTTGCCGACGTGCACCCGTGGCTGATTATCGCCGCCATTCGTCAATAAGCGATGGCACCAAAC
>JAYVHC010000764.1:0-2888 GCA_043771575.1 Planctomycetia bacterium | reverse complement strand
TCCACTGGTGTTTACACTGGGTTTACACTGGCCGACAGTTGGAGTGATGGGATGGGTCAGTTTCCATTAGCTTAGGCGGTTGTTCAAATGGCGAAAAAGTCGTCGGTGTGGGGAATCGAAATCGGCCAGAGCGCGATCAAAGCGCTGCGCTGCCGACTGGACGGTGACACAGTTGTTGCTGAAGCGTTCGACTACATTGAATACCCCAAGATCCTAAGTCAACCTGAGGCCGAACCTGAAGTGCTCGTGCGTGAAGCACTCGAGACCTTCGTTAGCCGCAACGATCTCAAGAAGTGTAGCGTCGCGCTCAGCGTGCCTGGCCAAAGCGGCTTGGCCAAGTTCTTCAAACCACCGCCTGTTGAACTGAAAAAAATCCCAGACATCGTTAAGTACGAAGCCAAACAACAGATCCCATTCGATTTGAAAGATGTTATTTGGGATTACCAATTGATGTCCGGTGGCGACATCTCGGATGGATTTGCACTGGAAAGCGAAGTGGGTTTGTTCGCGATGAAACGCGACGCCGTTTTCCGCGCTCTCAAACCGTTGCAAGCTGCCAATATTGAAATTGACTTGCTGCAGTTGGCTCCGCTTAGCATCTACAACATGGTGACCCACGATAAGGAACTGACCAGCGAGGACGTGCCCTACGATGCCGAGAATCCGCCCAAGTCAACTGTGGTTTTGGCGATGGGCACCGACGCGACCGACTTGATCGTCACTAACGGATACCGCGTTTGGCAGCGTAGTATGCCGCTAGGTGGTAATCACTTTACACGCCAGTTAACCAAAGATCTGAAGCTGACGTTCGCAAAAGCCGAGCACCTTAAACGCAACGCGATGGAAGCGGACGATCCAAAACTGGTCTTCCAAGCCATGCGTCCAGTCTTCAATGATTTGGTGACCGAAGTCCAACGATCGATGGGCTTCTTCCGAAGCTTGAACAAGAAAGCTGAGATCGGTTCGATATTGATGCTAGGGAACTCGGTCAAGTTGCCGGGCCTGGCACAGTACCTTAGCAAGAACTTGGCGATGGACGTGCAAGTCCTTGATGGTTTCGCTCAACTGACCGGCGATGAAGTCATTACCGCGCCAGCTTTCAAAGAACACTTGCCTGCATTCGGTCCGGTCTACGGTCTCTGTTTGCAAATGCTCGGCAAAGGTCCGGCGCAAACCAACTTAGTCCCAACTGAGATTTTGAAAGAGCGGCTGATTCGCTCGAAGAAACCATGGGCAGTTGCCGCCGCCGCACTGCTAATGCTCGGCTTTGCCGCCAATTTACTGCCAGCCAGCAACCGTTGGAAAAATGTGCATCCGGACAAATGGAAGCAAGCCATGTCCGCTGCGGAGGGTACGAAGAAAACCAGCGATTCCAAAATCACCGATGACAAGGCTCAGCTCAATCAAGTCGAATTGCTTACCAAGATCGGCAAAGAGGTCAGCGGTAACGCCGATCGCAAGCTGTTGGTGTTGGAAATGATCAAGACCCTATACGATGCTCTTGAACGCGATCCAAACGCTGCAGCGGATCCTTCACCGCTGGTGCTTCCCTACGAAGATCGCACCGACCTGCACATCACCAAAATCGATTCGAAGTACTTTGAGACCATGTCCACGTACTTTACCGAGAAAGTCAAAGCGCTTTACGAGGAAGACAAACGCACCCGTGAGGATCGACTTGGCCTAACAGCGGCAACCGACGCAGCGAGCGAAGGTGGTGAGGCAGCCTCGACCGATACAGCAGCTGCCGCGACGACAGGTGCCGCTGCAACGGGTACGACCGCCTCTGCCGATGCGAGCGCTGATAGCGGCGACGCCATGTCTCAACCTGGATGGGTCATACAGCTCAATGGATACCATTATCACAACGGGAAAAAGTACAACGATACAAGTGACGAACTGGAGGATTTTGTACTTAAAAGGTTGATCCATCGGTTGGAAACCGGAAGTGTAAAGTTGCCAGGTCCGGACGGGAAAGAACACGAGTTTACTTTCAGAGAGCTTGGAATCACCAACGCTTTTGTGCTCCCTTCACAGCCCAACGCCTACGACAAAAATCACAAAGTTGCGAATCCAGAATGGATCAAAAAATACGGTAGATCAGCCACCGCGGGTTTGGGCAACGACATGAGTGGCGGTGGCATGGGTGGCATGGGTGGCGGTGGCATGGGTGGCCGCGGAATGGGCGGTCCTGGTGGAGGAATGGGTGGTCCTGGTGGAGGAATGGGCGGTCCTGGTGGAGGAATGGGTGGTCCTGGCGGCGGGGTGGCCGGCGTGGGAATGCCTAAAGAAGATCCCGAATGCCCTCAGTTCTTCCCTGCTCCACGATTTAGTTTTGTGGTGCAAATGTGTTGGCAAGAGAAGCCGTTGAGTGTTCGTATTGCGGCTCAAGAAAAGGCTGCAGAAGAAGCCAAAGCCGCGGCGCTCGCAGCAGCAGGCCAGCCCGCCGAAGGAACAACGCCGGCTGCTGAAGGAACTCCGGCTGCTGAACCGCCAGCCGGTGAGGTGCCTGCGACGCCAGCAGAACCAATTGCGGAACCGCCTACCGAGGGTGCAGCACCAACCGCAGATGGTAATGCAGTTGGTAAAAACCCAAACTCGAATCCCTAAATAGGGACTCAAGTACACGGCTTCGGCGCGAGAAATCGCGTTTGAGCAATACTGAAAGCAAGTTTGAATCGACGAGAACCATTTACGGTCGCCCTGGGAGAAAGAACTATGGATCAACTGAAAAAATTCATGGCGCAAGTCGCCAAACACCAATTTTGGATCATTTCGGGTCTGTCTGTGGTTCTGGGAATTGTTGCCTTCTACTTGACCAGTTCCACCTTGAGCAAGCTCTACGCGGATCAGGCGGCGGCCCTGGATAAACTCTATGGGGACATCAA
>JAYVHC010000763.1:0-3484 GCA_043771575.1 Planctomycetia bacterium | reverse complement strand
CTACCGCAGTTTCAGTTGACCATAGCGACGCGATTTGCGACGACGAATGATCGACGAATTTGACGGCTTGCGCGGTCGACGCGTTCCGCCACCCTTGGTCGGCTTACCTTGCGGTGTAACCGGATGGCGACCGCCCTTCGTTCGACCTTCACCACCACCGTGCGGATGGTCAATTGGATTCATCGCTGTTCCACGGACGTGAGGCCTACGACCCATCCATCGAACACGACCTGCTTTACCCAGCACAACGGCATCATGATCCGGGTTGCTCGCTCGGCCAATCGTAGCCCGACAGTTGCCCGGAACGCGGCGAATTTCACCACTCGGCAGCGACAACTGAGCCCAATTGGCTTCTCGAGCCATCAATACAGCCAGCGTGCCAGCACTTCTGCAGAGAACGCCCCCACAACCTGGTTGCATCTCAACACAAAAAACCTCAGTACCAGCAGGCATATTCTTAAGAGGCATACAATTGCCGACAATCGGAGCCGCATCAGGCCCGTTTTCGACCTTCTGACCAGCCTTTAATCCATCCGGCGCAACTACATAGCGTTTTTCGCCATCTGCATACACCAGCAACGCAATTCGACAGGATCGGTTCGGATCATACTGGATCGAATCAACCGTTGCAGGAATGCCGTCCTTATCTCGCTTGAAGTCAATTACACGGTAAGCCTGCTTATGTCCGCCACCGCGGTGACGACAAGTGATCTTACCCTGATTGTTCCGTCCGCCCTTTTTCTTCTTAGGGCGCAACAACGACTTCTCAGGCACCGCGCCTTTAGTCAGCTCGGCAAAATCGCTAACCGAGGCGTTTCTACGGCCTGCGGATGTCGGTCGATATTTGCGTATTCCCATTTGACTTACCTACTGACTAAACGCTTGGAAACCTGTTCGTCACTCATCGCTTTTACAGCAAACCACAACGCCTAGAAGAAGTCGATTCGATGCTCAGCGTTGAGCTTTACAATCGCCTTCTTCCATCCACTCGTCACGCCGGCACGATGCCGAAAACGTCGAGTCTTACCCTTGCGAGTCTGCGTGCGAACCTTGTCTACCACTACATTGAACAATTCTTCAACCGCACGGCGAACGTCAATCTTCGTCGCTTGCGGATGAATTTCAAACGCATATTGATTGTGTCGCCCGGCCCGATGAACGCCTTTTTCAGTCACCAACGGTCGCAAAATGACCTGGTGAGACTCTAGCTTCAAAGTAACTGTCGGTACTGCTGCATTACTCATCATCCAACCCCAGATCCAAATTAGCACTGATTCAAATTGGCGGGTGCGAATCAACTAGGCCGCCGCGGTCGAACCCGATGATTGCGACTTGATCAACTCCAACGCATCCTTGGTCATCAAAACCTTGCGAGGCCGAATCAGGCTCAACGCATTCAAGTCCGCTACGCGAGTCACACTGACGCCTGGAATATTTCGCCCACTCATATGTACATTAACTGAATAATCGCTGGTCGTTACCAGCGTCGTCTGCCCAGCTAAACCCAATGCCTTGAGCACGCCAGCAAACTCCTTGGTCTTGGGTGCGGCCATGCTCAACTGGTCGATCACCACCACTTCACCATCAATCAGCTTCGAAGCGATCGCCATCTTAGTGGCGATGCGAATCGCCTTTTTCGGTAGCCGATAGTAATAGGAACGCGGCTTGATTTGCATCGCATGACCACCGCCACGGCGTTGAGGCGCACGACGCGAACCAACACGCGCATTACCAGTACCCTTTTGACGATACAACTTTTTGGTCGATCCCGAAACTTCACCCCGACCCTTGGTCTTCTTTGTTCCCTGACGCTGATTGGCCAAGTACATAACAACCGCGTCGTGAAGCAACTGCTTGTTGATCTTCGGCGCAATGGCAGACGGATCGACATCGACCTTGCCGACTTCCGCACCACTCGAATTGTAAACAGGCAATGTAATCATCGAGCTATCCAACCTAAGCTTTACTTTTTTGGCGACCGCCAGAGTGTTCCATTAAATCACAAACTGACTAACCGACTTTATTTGTTTCACGCACAATCACATACCCACCCGTCGGGCCAGGCACTGCACCAGCGACCAGGATTAGATTGTTCTCAGCATCCACGCGGGTCAGAGTCAGATTGCGACTCGTCACGCGATCACCACCGTAACGCCCTGCCATTTTCTTGCCGCGGAAGGTTCGGCCAGGGTACGTATTCATACCTGTACCACCACCGTGGCGATGAACTTTCTTGACACCGTGCGTCGCACGCTGCCCCTTAAAATTATGGCGTTTCATAACGCCGGAGTAACCACAACCCTTACTGGTTCCAGTCACATCAACAGCCTTAACGCCATCCAACACAGCAGCAGTAATTGCAGCTCCCACTTCGGCTGAATCCATCACACCGCGTAGCTCGCGAACAAACTGCTTGGGCTCACAATTCGGCTTGGCAACTGCTACCACTCCACCGGCAGCGCGATTCTTGGCACGCTTGCTACCAATCGAAGCCATGCGACCTCGCTCGCTCCGGTCAGCCAATCGACGCGGCTTATCAAGAAAGCCCAACTGCACTGCGTCATAGCCATCGCGATCAACGGTTCGAACCTGAAGAACGTGGCAAGGACCAACTTCCAAAACAGTCACAGGAACGGATGTACCGTCAGCCTGGAAAATTTGCGTAGTGCCGACCTTTCGGCCGAGAATGCCCTTGACCATCTTCGATATTTCCCGTCGAACGCTTGCCAGAGAGGACCCGTCACCAGGTTACCTCGCCAGCCTCCGTGTCATATTGCGAGACTCTTAAAATAAAAACAAACAGCGAACCAGCCACTAAAATAACGGGTCACTGACAAGTCAACTAGCCCTAACGAGCAGTCGCCTTAATTTTGATATCTACACCAGCAGGCAAGCTCAGTTTGTTCAAAGCTTCAATCGTGCGTGCAGTTGCTTGCTTGATGTCGATCAACCGCTTGTGAGTTCGAATCTCGAACTGCTGACGAGCCTTCTTGTCAATGTGAGGCCCAGACAGCACGCAGTAACGCTCAATGCGAGTAGGCAACGGAATCGGCCCATGCACTTCGGAGTGCGTTCGCTTTGCAGTCTCTACGATTTCCTGAGCGCTTTGGTCAAGCACAGAGTGATCGTAGGCTTCCATTCGGATTCTAATGACTTCATGCGAACCAGCCGACACAGTAAACCTCTTTTACACAGAGAATTCAAAACTACAGGCGGAGCCCAATTCCGTTGAACTATCACATCCTCTTATCGAAATGCTTAGCCCACGGTTAATTGGAAGCGAGCGAGTGTAAGGGAGCACCCCAAAGGCGTCAACGCCAAAGTGCTAGTCGATCTTGTTTTTTTCCGAACAGTTGTGTATTTGCTCAAAAAATAGGCGAATAGCGATGTTTTTAAGGCATCAATTTAGTGTAGAACGATTGTCCCAATCGTTTCCGCACTCAGTGTAGAACGATTGTCCCAATCGTTTTCGAGCTCAGTGTAG
>JAYVHC010000762.1:0-1991 GCA_043771575.1 Planctomycetia bacterium | reverse complement strand
CACCGGCCTGTTATACATACCAATGACCATTCTAGGTCCCTGGATTGCCCTGGCCAACCTCGGCACCATTGGGCTTTCCGGCAGCGGAGCCAAGATTCTATTCGGTTTGGCTAGCTCCTTCGTTGGCTATTGCATTTGGATGGGAGTCGTCAACCACTTCACCAACGCTGCGGTCACCGCGCAGATACATTCCTTCTGTATAACCATCGTATTTGTGCTAATTTTCGCCGCGACGTTGTGGACGTACGCGCAAGCTCGACGGCAACAGCTTGTAACCTTAAAGACTTTGCTTGTCGCTTCGCTGGCAGGCTGTGCCCTGTTGATCGCCGCGATCTTATTGCTGCCCGCCGATGTTCACTTCATTGTCTATCCTAGCATCTTAGCCTTCGCCAGCTCCGTGGTTCTTCCCTTCGCTTCCATGCCCCTAGCGATTGCTTGGAACCGACATCGCTAGTTGAGAGTAGAGCGATTGTCCTCAATCGCTCAGAACCCGCCTCAGCTCCTACTATCGAATCTCTCCACACTAAGGAAAACTGCTAAACTCACCCACAGCTCACTTTCTTAAACTTTGGCAGACAAACTTGCTCCAGCAATTACTTCGACAAACAGTGTATTGGAATCGCTCTCGGCATCATTGACTCGAAGGGGAACCAATTCATCGCTGCGTAGGGTGGCTCGAGTCTTCGAGACCCACGTGCCTTCCGAAGTGGTTCTTTCCAACAATACTGGTGACGACGATCCAATACCGGTGGGTGGTGTTCAGCGAGAAATGTCGAAAAAAATACTTCAAAGCATGTAAGTATCGCATGGCTAGTGCGTCAAAAGAGTGTTATGACTTGACGGCGAGTCTGTCGCAGTCCCATTTTCCGCCTTAGCCGGAGCAATGCTGTAATGAGGATACGAACCTGCCTTTATCTAACAGTGTGCGTGCTGTATTTCGTCAGTGCGTCCAGCGCTGAGGAACCGAACCTTGAATTTGCTTCGTTGCCAGCCGAAATATCGGCGGTGCCGCAAAACTTGTTGGGATTGGCACATACACCCGAAGTCCAGCAACAGCTAAGACTTGATTCGAAGCAGCTTGCGGCTTTCGACGCTATGCTTCGGGAAATCGACGCCATTTGGTGGCCCGCGCGCATTTTGCCGGCGAATCAGCAGCGGAAGATCATCGCCGATTTAGAAAGTAAACTCGTATCTTCACTTGAAAAACTGTGCGGCAAACCAGCCGCCAATCGCCTGCGTCAGGTAGAGTTGCAGTCGCAAAGCGCGCGCGTTCTGTTGCGTCCCGAAGTAATCCGGCATTTGCATTTGGACACTCAACAACAAAAGAAACTCGCTGAACTCTTTGGCGAAACGGATGGGTTAGCGAAAGATCTTAAGCCCGATGATGCTAAGGCTACGCAGCAATTTGCAGCGGCGACCCAGGCTGAAGTTGCCAAAGCGCTGGCGATTCTGCAACCCTCGCAGGCTCAGAAGTTGAGTAATTCGCTTGGCGAATCGTTCGATACAAGGAAAGTGGAGCGCATCTTTCCTTTGGCTCCCAAGCTGATCGACTCAGGGCACTGGACGAGTGCCTCGCCAGTCAGCCTTGAATCATTGCGGGGCCAAGTTGTCTTGATCCACTTTTACGCGTTCCAGTGTCACAACTGCGTCGCCAATTTTAAGCACTACAAACGCTGGGATGAAACGCTCAAGAAAAAAGGGGTAGCTGTCGTCGGCATTCAGACTCCCGAAACCTCCGCCGAGCGCGATCCAACCAAGGTAATTGGGGCTGCGCAGCGGGAAGGATTTAAGTTTCCAGTCTTGATCGACCTTGAAGAAAAGAACTGGAAAGCATGGGGAAACACCATGTGGCCGACAGTCTACGTGGTCGACAAGAAAGGCTACATCCGCTTTTGGTGGCAAGGCGAATTGAATTGGCAAGGCGCTACTACGGACAAGAAAATCGAAACTGTCGTCGACCAACTGCTGCAAGAGGAATAGGTGCCTTAGGC
>JAYVHC010000761.1:0-4317 GCA_043771575.1 Planctomycetia bacterium | reverse complement strand
GTAATCAGCATGTTCCTTTTACGTTGATGCCGAAAGGCGTTGAGCACTGATTACCTGCCCATATTCGCTTATGCTCGACAACGTTCCTTTTACGTTGATGCCGAAAGGCGTTGAGCACTTTGGTAAGCCAAAAAAGGCAGCTGGTAAGCCAAAGTTCCTTTTACGTTGATGCCGAAAGGCGTTGAGCACATTCGGAAACACGTGCTTGAATTAGTCTTGCAGCTCGTTCCTTTTACGTTGATGCCGAAAGGCGTTGAGCACAGATATTCCCTGATGCTGGAAGTTTTGCGTTTGTTTCGCCCTTTCAGGGCTCGCGTTTCAATGGGAATGAGAACCCAGGGCGGCGCTCCGCTCTGCCCTGGGCTAAATTGTCGCGGCCTTACAGGCCAAATTCAGTCGGGCGGGGCGGTTTTCTGGTTGCTTTGCGCGCGTATCAGCGAGTCTACACCCGCACCAATTAGCAATCACCAGAAATATGTGGGATGTACGCTCTATTCAGCTGAACCATTTAAACAGCCCTGAAAGTGCCCGACAATACAGCCCAGGGCAGAGCGCAGCGCCGCCCTGGGGGAGGACGCCGTCCAATCAGCAATCCCTAAAGGGCGATACATCCATCGAGTGAAAGCATGTCAGGCATGTCGCAATCGCTGGTCCAAAATCTTGTTCGCTTGGTTGCTTGGTTTACAACATCCAGCATCGTATGAAGTGGATTCGATGCAAAACTTCCAATGGTTTTGTGTATGATAAGTGGACTGTATCTTGCCCTCCCTAAAAGCTATCGCTCATGAACCGCACGACACTTTTCGCCGCCTTCGTCTGCCTAGAATTGCTCAGCGTTCAATTCTCTTTGGCGGCTAAGGCTGAGCCAACAAAAATTAAGGTTTTCCCGGCTTCTATTGCGCTGGACGGCCGAGATTCCAGTGGCCTCTTGGTCGTCCAGAAAATGCTAGATGCTGCCGGCAGCGATGCGACCGGCAAGCAACTGACCGAAGGCTTGCAGATTGGTTCCGCTGACCCGGCAATTGCAATTTGGAAAGATGGCCGCATCCACGCCGTCGCGGATGGTAAAACAGAAATCGTGGTTCAAATCGAAGGCGGCGATGCGGTCCACGTTCCCGTTGAAGTGCATGGTGCCAGCGAACCTAAGCGCTGGCAATTCAATACGCACGTGCAACCCGTTTTGACTCGGGCGGGTTGCAACGGCGGGGCATGTCATGGGGCACTGGCTGGTAAGGGTGGATTTCGACTTTCCCTAAGAGCCTACGATAGTATGGCGGATCACTTTACGATCACTCGCCAAGATCGAGGGCGACGCATTGAACCGGCTGATCCAGGTCGCAGTTTATTGCTTGCCAAACCAACCACGCTGATTCCCCACAAAGGTGGTTTGCGATTGCAAGAGGGTTCGGCCGACTATCGATTACTGGCCGAGTGGATTGCGGGAGGCGCGGTTGGACCTCAAGAAACCGATGCGAAGTTGTTGTCGGTTGAGGTCCTGCCCGGTGCAATTGAATTAGCAAAAGATAATCGACAGCAGTTAATCGTGCGGGCAACCTATAGTGACGGACGCGTCGACGACGTGACCCAGTGGGCCAAGTTCAACTCTGCCAACGAAGCTGTCGCGAGAGTCGATGAAAACGGCAAAGTTCATGTAGTCGGATACGGCAAAGGGGGAGTGGTAGCTTCGTTCTCTAGCCGAGTGGCTATTTCATCGGTCGTTGTGCCCTTTGAGCACGACTTGAGCCCAACGGCTTATCAAGATTTTCAGCCTCGCAACTTGATCGACACTGCGCTGCTGGCGGAATGGCAATCGCTACGACTGGCTCCGTCATCGAAGTGCGATGATGCGACGTTTCTGCGACGCGCCTACCTGGACACAACGGGCACGCTGCCCACGGTGGCACAAGTCAAAGAATTCCTTGGCGACAATCGCAGCGATCGCCGCGATCGCGTGATTGATGAGTTGCTGTCGAGCGAAGCGTTTGTGGATTATTGGTCTTACAAGTGGTCGGATCTCCTGCTCGTAAATGGATCGTTATTGCGGCCGGAGGCGGTGGCGTCGTTTTACAAATGGATTCGCCAGAACGTCGAAAAGAATACACCTTGGGACGAGTTTTGCAAGCAAATCGTGCTGGCGCGCGGCGAAAGCGTGACGGAGGGTGCCACTAATTTTTACGCAATTCATCAAGACCCCGAGAGCTTGACGGAGAACACGTGCCAGGCGTTCATGGGCCTATCGATCGGATGCGCGAAATGCCACAACCATCCGCTCGAAAAATGGACCAATGATCAATATTATTCGATGGCCAATTTGTATGCACGCGTTCGAGCGAAAGGTTGGGGAGGCGATTCCCGCAGCGGCGATGGTCAACGCACATTGGTGGTGCTCGATCGTGGCGACTTGATTCAACCGTCGCGTGGCAAGCCCCAAATTCCGGCTGCCCTGGATGCAGAGCCGATCGATATCGATTCAGCCGGTGACCGCCGCGAAGCCCTCTCAGAATGGCTGACTAGTCCCAAGAATCCCTACTTTAGTCGCGCGATCGTCAATCGTGTGTGGGCGAATTTCATGGGCGTCGGACTTGTTGAATCAGTTGATGATTTGCGAGTCAGCAATCCGGCTAGCAGCGAGCGCTTGCTTGGCGAGTTAGCTCAGTTTGCAATCGACAATCGCTTTGATCTGAAAGCTGTCATGCGATTGATTCTGCAGTCACAAACGTATCAGCGGTCCGCCCAGGCGTTGCCGGGCAATGCGGACGACCACCGATTCTATTGTCGATACTACCCGCGCCGGCTGATGGCGGAAGTTTTGCACGACGCCATAGTGACGGTCACCGGTGTACCGACGAAGTTTACTGAGATTGAATTCCCAGGCTCCGACAAGTCGCCTACGAAGGATTATCCCGAAGGGACGCGATCACTGCAGTTGCACGACTCAGCGGTTGCAAACTATTTCCTCAAGACCTTCGGTCGACATCAACGACGAATCACTTGCGATTGCGAACGCAGCGATCAACCGACTGTGATTCAGGTCTTACACCTGAGCAACGGTACGACGATAAACGATAAACTGAGTGCGCCCGAGAGCGTTGTGGGCCGCTGGGTGAATAACGGATTGCCGTTGGAAGAAGTGATTGAACAAGCTTACCTAGCGGCGTTATCGCGTTCGCCCTCCGCCGAAGAACGCCGCAAGATGCTGGCACTGGTTGCAGATGCAGATCAAGCGCAAGTCGCTCGACGAGAGTCATTCGAAGACGTGCTATGGAGCCTGATGACCAGTCCCGAGTTCCTATTCGCCCACTAAAAGAAAAAGGGCAGGCGTCTCTGCCAGGAACTGGCCCTGCGGTTAAATGCTTTGTTTAGTTACCAAACGATGGCTCGCGCTGTTCAAAAGACTTGACGTGGTCAAGCATCGTACCGACTTCGAACATTCTAGAGAGAACTGTTAAACAATCGCGTGCGAGCGCAACTTTGGTCGCAGTCTTCAGGGACATTCCAGGAAAGTAAGCCAAATCCGGTTCAGCGTCACAGCCGAGGAAGTCTAGCGGATGCAAAAGCAGTGAGGGTTCAATGCGATTGACCCAACAGAAGGTGATCGCCGATTGAAAGTAAGTCTTCGCCAGCATTTTTGAAAACGTTGCCAAGTACATGATGTAACTAAGATGAATCGGAACCTTGACCCACGGTAGGGTGGTGACAGGAATCTCGATCAGCTGTAACCCAAGCGAAGTCCAACGATAAGGCCGCAGGGACATAAATCCAGCTTTGGCGGAGCCAAAGAGCGCGTTGCGTTGCGTCCGATCAGCTTTCGTCAAGCGACTGTGAAGCATGTAATAGGCGCGCGCGACCGGTCCCAAGAATGTGGGAAAAGTCGAAGCGTCGTAGTGGTAGCCGCGTTCGCTGAGTACTTCGAGAACCATTTTCGAATAGCTGAAACCCGGTCCGCGAAAGCCAGTAGTTTTCGCGCCAGTCACGTTGTGTATGGCCGCTTCACTACGGCTGAACTCGTCAACCAAACGCTCTCGAGAGTATTCGTGGAGCCACGGTTCGTGATGGAACGAGTGGTTACCGATCTCATGTCCTGCCGCCGCGATGGCCATAAGCGGTTCACCATTAATAGCTAGCACAGCGTCCTGGCCAACAACGAAGAATGTGATCTTCATGTCGAGTGATTGGAGCACATCGAGGATCGTGGGCACGACTTGCGGCAGGTAGCTTGGGAACGCTTCCCAGCCCGCGTCGCCATGCGTTTTCATATACGACCATTTGTTATCTAGGTCTAGCGAGACGCTCGAAATCATGGCAATGCGATTAGGA
>JAYVHC010000760.1:0-3477 GCA_043771575.1 Planctomycetia bacterium | reverse complement strand
ATCCGGGCGGTGGACGGAAGAATTCACGTGGGTCAGCCAAGGGGTCTTCAAATGGATTCCGCGCGGCGTCAAAACGGACGACGAACTCGCCGCTTGGGTACGCGAAGGTGTCAACGCGGGCGCTTCACCCGCCTTTCAAACCGATGGCATCATGTACCTATTCTCTGCACTCAGGCCCGAACCGCCACCCCAGGGCGATTTGAGATTGTGGGCGATCGACGAGCGTTGGTTGGCGGTCCTTGTTTTCACACCCTTACTGATCATTGGCTTGCTGTTGCTGAAGAGTACTTTCAGTACCAAGATTCTATCCATGGCGGCGATCGTTATTGGCGTGGTTGCCTGCGGCATTTTTGTACCAACATTCGCTCGACAACTGCTCAATCAGCCCATGTACGCCAGCCTGGCAATCGTCGCGGTCGCTTGGTCCGCTTGGTATCTTGCCTTGATTGCACGAAGATTTGATGGGTTGATTCGCCCAACACCAACTCGGCCAGTTTTCCTTCCTGAAAGAGCAACTGCAATCGAGGCAACGACTCAAGCAACAGACACTGCAGGAGGCGATCACAATGTTTAACTCGATTTGGATTCGGTTGATCGGAGTCGCCTTGTTAGCTGGAGTTTGCCTGCCAACGTTTAGTTTGCTACTGGCGCAAGAGCCAGAGAAGCCGTTGCGAGAGTTGTTCGTGCCATTCGAAGAGCTGGATGTGCTGCTAGGAAATGATGCGCGACGAGTATACATGACACGGGCGGAGTATGAAGAATTGCTCGTGAAAGCGCGCGTCGTACCCAATACAGTTCCACCCGCAAAGATGGCATTGTTGGTGGCGAACTATCATGGCGAAGTCGGCGAAGGGCGGGCGACGATCCGCGGTGAATTGCAATTGGAGGTGCTCGATGCGGGCATCCAGGTGCTCGTGCTGCCGTTCTCCGGCGTTGGAGTTCGCGCCGCGAAGCTCGATGACGCTCCGGCTTCTCTGGCGAAAAACGACCAAGGGCAAACTTGGTTGTTCGTCGAAGGCATGGGCAAGCATCGCTTGTCGCTCGATCTGGTGATGCCGATTGCAATCGATGCGGCACAGCAATCCTTGCAGTTCCAAATCCCCACAGCGCCTACGGGCGAACTTCATTTAGCCGTTCCGGGCAACATCGAAATCAAGTCCGGTGCTACGGTGGTTAGCCGTGAAGTCAACGGGGGCACGGGCACAACCCAGTTCACGATCCTGCCCACCGCTGCGCCCATGTCAATGGTCATGTCGCTGAACAATCGCAAGCTGCGTGACCAGAGTACAGTGGTTGCTCGCGGGGTGGTAATCGCTGAAATTACGCAGGCGTACGAGCGACTGCATGCGACGATGTCGATGGGAGTGTTGAACGGAGCGGTCGATGAGTTTCGCTTTGCAATCGATGATGACCTCGAAGTCAACTCCGTCAACAGTGAACTGTTGAGCCGCTGGTCGATCGATAAAATCGACGGCAGGCAGCAATTGGTCGTCACACTGCGAACGCCTACAACTGAGCGAACGGTTATCAACGTTCGACTCGATCGGCTTACACGGAAACTCGATGCTTGGCGTATGCCCAAATTCGTACCTGTTGGCGTCGCTGGTTATTCTTGCGTGGTGGGTCTGCTGGCTGAAGATCGTTTAAGTGTGTCAGCTATCGAACCAGAATCGTTGATTGCCATCGATACTACGTTATTAACGGCGGCGTTACCCGCCAGTTTGTTAGCTTCCGAACCCGGCTCGCCCAAACTGAATGCCGTTGCCGCCTACTATGCTGCGCAGTCGCAATACGCGCTTAGTTCTCAATTTGCCGTGAAATCACCTCGCGTCGTGGTCGGTTCCAATACGCTGCTTACCGTTTCGGATCGCGGCCTTGAGGTCGACGGTGGCTTTACGTTAATGCCACAAAATGAAAAACTATTCTTTTTCGAGTTTGAATGCCCGGCGAACTGGACGATCAACTGGGTGAGAACGGCAGAACAGCAAGCGCTTAAATTCGATCGATTCACGCCGCCAGATGCCGTTGCCTCAGGACTAGTCCGCATCCGCGTCGCACTGCCCACTGGAATTGCAGCCAGCGGTCAACAAGCGATTTTATTTCGCGCACAGCATACACCGGACAATTGGTTAACCAAGTGGAGCTCGCAAACGATTGCATTGCCGAATTTTCGCGTCTTGAATGCTGAAAATCAATTTGGTGCCGTAGCTGTTGCCTTGCAGGATGATTTGCTAGTTACACCTCAGTCCACGGCAGGGTTGTTGGTAATGAACGCCGACGAAAAAGTACGGTTTCAGCTGGCGGAGTACGAAACGGCAGTCGCCTATCGCTTTGAATCGTCTGAGTGGAGCGCCACGATGAACGTGACTCGCACGACACCGCGCACCGTCGCTCAGGTGCTTTCCTTTGTTCAGCTCAACCCCGATGGATTAACTTCGCATACTGAAATCACTTTCGACGTTAAACAGGCGCGCGTGCAAAGCGTTACCTTCACGCTACCTGAATCGACTCCTGCCGAAATTTCGATTCGAGGTATCGGTGATACTGTGGTGAAAGAGACATCGAGCGCAACGGCGGACGGCAGACGCGCATGGGCTGTCCAATTGGCGGAACGCAAGTCGGGCGCAGTTAGACTGGCCGTCGACTTCACGCAGCCGCTCAATACGGAAAAGCCGACTGAGATCACGCTGCCGATTGCGCGAGGGCAGGATGTAGCCTACCAATCGGGCGCAATCGCTGTCGAAGGGCATCCGGAACTGGAGGTCGAAATGACGCAGAATCCGCGCGCGGTCGATATCGGCGAGTTAGTAGATGCAGAATATCAAGTTGGCAAGCGTTTGATCGGCGCATTTGGATACGTCGGCAATGACGACGCAGCTAGGACTAAGATCGTTAGACGTCCGGTACATCGTTTGCCGACAACCATTGTGGAACGAGCCGAATTGGTGACGTTGATCTCAGTGCATGGTGTCAGCCAAACGGCTGCGCGGTTCAAGCTCCGCACCAAAGCGGCTTACATCGAGTCGCGATTACCGGCCGATGCGAAACTGTGGTCGGTGCTACTGGATGGCAAACCCGCACTGCCGCAACGTGAACAAGACCGGGTGTTGATTGCCTTGCCGCCCAATAAGCAACTGGCAAGCCGCGATTTGCAGTTGGTTTTTGAATCGCCGACAGATGAAGTAAGTTTGCGTGGCCAGATCGGCGTCCTGGCACCCGTTTTGTTTGAGCGTGAGGATGTCGAAGCTGAGAACTTGTTGATCCCCATCGCCGACTTGAAATGGGACTTAGTTTTGCCCCACGGCTACCGTGTCTCGCTCACCGAAGGAAATCTGAAGCCCAACGATCCCACCCAAACCGCTTTCACGATGAATTGGCTGCTCCATTGTTTTTGGGAGATCGGCGGTGGTCGGCAACAAGGGGTCGCTATGGCGCGGAAGTCTGCTGTACCATTCGATGGCGAAATGACTGGCGGAA
>JAYVHC010000759.1:0-3130 GCA_043771575.1 Planctomycetia bacterium | reverse complement strand
CCGCGTGACAAAAATTTCGTCAAGCGAAAGCGATGTATCGCTGACGACGATGGCTCCCAGGGCTTGAGCGGCGAGCCGCAATTGATCGGGTTCACCATCACAGACATAGGTCCACTCGGAACCGCTCCCTTCCTGAGATAGTGCTCCGACTAGTTTCGGCGCTTGCGTGAAGACTTGTTCAAAGCGCAAAGTTACTCGGCGATGCGATTCTTTAATTTCATCCAGGGAGGCAGTTAGCATGATTCTGCCTTGATGAATGATTGCCACACGATCAGCCACACGCTCCACTTCATCTAACAGGTGGGATGAAAACAGCACCGTGCGTCCCTCATCGCCTATGGTTCGAATGATCGCTCCTAAGATGTCACGGCGGACGACTGGGTCCAAGCCGCTCGACGGTTCATCCAGCACCAGCAGATCAGGTCGATAGGCCAGCGCAACTAGCAACCCAACGCGAGCCCGTTGGCCGCGTGACAGGTTCCTTACTCTCGCTTTAGGGTCCAAGTCAAACGCATCTCGCAACTCTTCAGCATAGTTTTCGTCCCAGCCTGGATAGAAGGCTTGCGTGTAACGCATCAGCTCTCGAACTCGCATCCAATTCGGTAGATTGCGATCCTCGGAGAGATAGCCGATGCGTCCCAGTACACCTACTGGGTTCTCTACTGGATCCAGTCCAAAGACCTTCACCGTCCCCGATTGGGCTTTCAGCATGCCAAGGAGATGCTTGAGCAAGGTGGTTTTGCCCGCACCGTTACCACCGATCAGGCCAAAGACGCCGCCCCGAGGAACGGTCAGCGAAAGGTTGTCGAGGGCCAATTTTGTATCAAAGCGACGGGTGAGCTTTTCGATTTGAACGATTGGCGGCGTGGCCGAAGGAAACGGATCAGACATCGTTAGCATCCTTTAGGCGTGAAGTGTGGATTACCGAGTAACGTTGTTGCACGAGCCTGAGGACCTCGTCTAGCGACACGTCCATGTGCGCCGCTTCGGCCAGCAACTGATCAATGCGATCGGTCAAGATCTTCATACGTTCGCGCCGCGCCAGCGGTGAACCCTGATCGGAAACGTAGGTGCCCGCGGTCCGTCGTTTTTCGACGATGCCCGCCATTTCCAGTTCCCGATAGGCTCGAGCAATGGTATTCGGATTGACGACCAGTTTTTCCGCGAGTGTCCGAATCGGCGGCAGCTCTTCGCCCGCCACTAAACGTCCAGCCGCCACCAGATATTTGATCTGATTGACAACTTGCAAGTAAATCGGAACTCCGTCGCTGGCGGTGATATGAATTTGCACTGCGAGATCTCCTCTCGATCTTGTATTGCTTCCATAATACAATAATGCAAGTGGCAGTCAAGACTGGCGCGAAGGTTTTTTGACACTTCTCGCTGAACACCATTATCTGGTTCCCAAGCTCCGCCTGGGCACCCAATGAATTGCAGGCTCTGCCTGCCAAATTGTGGTTTGATCGACGTCTTCGGGAGGCAGAGCCTCCAAGACAGCTCATTCCCAAGCAGGAGCCTGGGAACGAGCCTGTTCGAGATGGCGATCGGCGAGAAGTGTCGATTTTTTGCGGGATATCAATAGGCGAGTCTCTCTGAGACTCGCAATTACCGCGATAAAATCGCGGTGTCCGTCGCGGAGAGACGGACCTCCGTATCCTAAAGTGAGTGCTATTCGTTGCTTAAGTGCACTGCCTAAATCTAATGTGCGCAATCGGAGCGAATAAAACTTTGTCGGTTAGCGGCCTGTCCGGTCAGACCCGAAAAGGGGTCTCACCCGTCTCACCCTCTCCGGCAACGACAGCGTCTTTTGGGAACGTCTCCTCGACTATCCTGTGGAATTCTTCGGGTGTAGCGACCTGAGCAACCAGACTACGGAAATTGCGAGAGCCGGGTTTGCCTTGGGCGTAACAACACGCGTACTTACGCATCAAGTGCGTTCCTTTCTGGATGCCAAATCGTGAAACGACTAAATCATAGTGTCGCAGCATGCAAACCTTCTGCTCGAGCAGCGTTGGCTCGGGCGGAATGGGATCGCCACGTAAAGCGGCGGCCGCTTGCGCGAACAGCCATGGTCGACCCAAGGCGGCCCGAGCAATCATGACGCCATCGACTTGATAGTTTTTAAACGCATAGACCACTTTCTCTGGGCTATCCAAGTCACCGTTACCGATCAATGGAATATGCTTCAGGTACTGCTTCAATTCGGCTATCCGCTCCCAATCAGCGCTCCCTTTGAAGTAATCTTCGGCAGTGCGTCCGTGCACCGTCAGCGCGGACGCGCCGGCTTGCTCAACCACCTGTGCCACTTCAGTCGCGTTCATGTTGTTGCGAGTGCAACCCAGTCGAATCTTGGCGGTCACGGGCGTGGGATAGCAGGCGGCGACAAGTTGCGAAATGATTGCGAACATGCGGTCTGGATGGCGCAGTAAGTAGGAACCGCTGTGCGCCTTCTGTGTTACTTGCTTGACCGGACATCCGAAGTTGATGTCAACCACACTCACTTTGTAATCTTCGACCAGTCGCCTTCCGACTTTGGCCATGGTCTCTGGTTCGTTGTCCCAAATCTGAACCGCCAGCGGCCGCGCCTCGTCGCGCACTCCCCACAGCCGGTCCGGGTGTTCGCAATCATGTTCGTCGAGCCACACAAAACCGCGCGCGTTGACCATCTCGGTCGCTTGCAAACCCACTCCGCCGTAATCCCGGACGACTTGGCGGTAGGCAAAATTCGTGAAACCCGCCATCGGAGCCTGTAGAATGGGAGGATCGACCACGATGGGTCCGATTCGCAGCGGCTGGACCTTGACTTGTGGATTTTCTCCAGCCAAGTTTTCTGTAGCTATTTGCCAAGATCCATCGTTTGACGACGAAATGTTGAGTGTCGATCTATGTACCATGGACTCGCACTGTTATACGTTCAACGAGGACAGTTTCATGACATTATTGATGTCACCTTTTGCAATCCCGATTGTCGCGATTGTAGTCGCTTTCGTCTATTTATGCATCTCGGCGGTTGTCAACTGCGCCCAGTCGATCGTTAAACATCGTAACGAAGTGGAACTGAAACAGCAGCTGGCCGACCGGGGTATGTCAGCGGACGAAATCGAACGCGTCGTTTTGGCTACGTCGGTTA
>JAYVHC010000758.1:0-3314 GCA_043771575.1 Planctomycetia bacterium | reverse complement strand
GCGACGATTTCGCGGCGACGATCGTCCTTTCGGTAATGTCCAATTGCTGATGATCGGCGACTTGCACCAACTGCCACCCGTCGTCAAGCAAGACGATTGGGAGACGTTGGGCCGCTATTATGAAACGCCTTATTTCTTTGGCAGCTAGGCCCTCAAAAAGACGGAATATGTTTCGATCGAACTCAAGCACATCTATCGTCAGTCCGACACGACCTTTATCGAGTTGCTCAATAAGGTGCGCGACAATCATTTGGATGAACCCACACTGCGAACGCTCAATAGTCGCTATGTGGCCAACTTCCAACCTCCCCCTAAAGAAGCCTACATCACGTTGACAGCACCAATGCTGTCGCACTCGAACTCAACACCCGCAGCTTGGCCAACCTGCGTGGACAATCACATTTTTTTCAGCGAGGATCGTTGGCGATTTCCCCGAGAGCTTTTATCCGACCGAAGGAAAGTTGGAGTTTAAGCGCGGAGCGCAAGTCATGTTCATCAAGAACGATTTGCAACCCGAGAAACAGTTTTTCAACGGTAAGATCGGCCAGATCGTGGATATCGATGAAGAATGGATCCGTGTCCGCTGCGAAGGCGATGCGCACGCTATCCATATAACGCCCACTGAGTGGAAGAACGTCAAGTATGCGCTGAACGAAACGACAAAGGAAATTGAAGAGCAAGTTCTGGGAATGTTTGTCCAATATCCGCTCAAACTGGCTTGGGCGATCACGATTCACAAGAGCCAAGGGCTGACGTTTGAGCGGGCGATTATCGATGCTCAGGCCGCTTTTGCTCACGGTCAAGTCTACGTGGCCCTCAGCCGTTGCAAGAGTTTCGAAGGGATCGTGCTGCGATCAAAGATCGATTACGCCAGTGTCAAGACGGACCCGATCGTTCGAAATTACACCTCAGAAGCGGAACGCAATGCGCCCTCCGAAAGCCAAGTGACACAAGCCAAACGTCTATACCAACAACGCCTGATCGAGGACCTATTCAGCTTCGAAGCTATTGACCAGAGCCTGAGTCGTTTACGACACACCTCGAGCTGTGTTGACAAGTGAATCGCTTCGGCAATTAGTGACAGTGCTACCGACGGACCAAAATGCATTCGGAGAATCCATGGCATTGCTCGTAAGCGGCCGCAGCGGTACGGTCATGACATCGAGTCGATCATCCAGCAATACTGTAAAGCGAATCAAATTCAACCCAGCCCGTCGCCTAGTGGAAATCAGTCACCGGCCGCTTCAGGTTCAGGCACCCAGCAAACCAGTTTGGCGATGTTCCAAGCCGGCAAACTGGTCGAGCAAATTGCGGCGGAGCGTGGACTGAGTCTCAGCACCATTCAAGGGCACTTAGCCCACTATGTCGAGGAGAATGAACTTGATATCCATCGCTTGCTATCAGCGTCGAAACTCGAAGAGATCGAACGATATTTTAGGCCCATCACCTCTTTCGTGTTCGCCAAGCTAATGAGCAATGGATGATATCCCCAGCTACCTTTGAAAGTGATGTCCATTCCTCCTTTAAATTCACCCTTGGTAGTCACAATCACACCGTCAACATCAATGATTGCCTGCTCGAAGAATGAGGCTTCTTGTTGCTTCCACACGTTGAGGCGAGTTTCATTGATCGCCAACAGTAGAGCGTCGATGTCTGACTGTTTAAATCGTCTACAGAAATCGCCCGCAGTGGTTGGGTCCGGAATTGAGTCGGCACCGATCGCATCCAAATAGGCCGCGTTGTTTCGCAACAACTCAAGATGCTGAAGCCGAGTACCGTTGCACAACGCATTAGCGGCGAAGTTGAGTACATGATCCGATTCATGGTAGGGCGCGTGCCACTTCAGAAGTTGCACATGCTTATTGATGTTGTCGGCTAAGCCAACATCAGATGCAAGCTTGAGTAACGGCGTAGTGCCTGGACGAACGATGAATGCCTCGTCCGCCTTAATCATCGTGGCAGAGTATTCGACCGCGATGACCACTACCTTCGAACCCTTCATGCGGGCCTCGGTCAAGCAGTGCGAATCAGGCATCTTGGTGCAAATCCAATTCATGCCCCACACTAGAATGAGATTCGAGTGCTCGACGTTGCACAGATCGAAGTCAACTGTTTGCTGTCCAGTGACTTGCGGGTGCCCGGGAGGTAAGTCGGTGTGCCAGGTGTAGTTATCCCAGCCTCGCGCACCGATCGCTTTATCTGGCCCGACGCCGCGAATCTTGTTGTCAAGAAGGGCCATTGAATTAGCGAGCCGGTATTGGGCCATGATACGCGTGGCCCCTAACACCTGCATACCGCCACGAAACTTGAGCACTTGAGTTCCAGCACCCTCAGTCTTTTGTACCATCAGTGGGTCATAGCCCTGCGCCAACAGTCGCTGCTGACCTTCGGGCCCTGTATACGTTTCCGCGATGTTCGTCATGGCTCGAGCTGAGTAGTCAAAGACTTCATCCCAAGTGACTGCGACCCAGGCATCACGTCCACGACGCAAGTACTTGTCGTGATCGACTGCACCCGTTTGTGGATCGCGTGGAAAGCCCTCATCGACCCACTGCTTAAAACCCTTACGTAACATGGGGCGTTTGCAGCGGCGGTCACCGTAGAAGCGATGAACTAGCGCTAAGCCCTTTTGGCAAACTCGCGGTTCCCATCGTTGACTGGCGCGGTTTCCTTCCAAGTCCGTCGCTTTGGAAAAACCAAATGGCGGTCATGGCACAAACCACGGAATCGCGGATCTTTAACTCTTACTCGGGGCCAAAGTCAAGCAGCGGACGAATTAAAAAGCGGGGAGCGACAAAACGCCGCAATATTCGAAGGTTTTTGCGAAATGCCGAACACAACGCAGCCTAAAGAGATCAGCCCGGTTGCGCGATTTCTGGTTGTCGATTGGTGGGAAATCGGGAATAATAGATCGTTAAATAAGGATATTGCAGCGGTTTCATCGCAACCCCATACAAGAGCCATTTCGTTGGTATTCCTGCAGAAAACGACGCAAAACGCTATTGCCGCCATGAGCCGATTGGCCGAACTGTACGCTGATCCGAATGAGGTGGCCTCGTCACGACAAATCGCGGAGAGCCGTAATCTTCCAGTTCCCGTGGTAGCCAAGATCCTTACGGAACTGTCGCGGGGTGGTTTGGTGACTGCAGCGCCAGGTCCGGGCGGTGGATATCGACTGGCCAAATCGCCAGTCGAAATCAGCCTCAAAGACGTGGTAGATTTATTCGAGAAGGAGAACGTTACCGCCTGCCCCTATGGACCGAATTGGTGTGGTAAAGAAGCTCCCTGCCCTCTCCATCATTCATTGACGGCTC
>JAYVHC010000757.1:0-2703 GCA_043771575.1 Planctomycetia bacterium | reverse complement strand
TGAACTCTAAACCGAATGATACGCGATGCAACAAATGCTAATATTCACCTTTTCGATTGCTAGCATTAACTTTTTTGGGAATTCAATCGTACAGGTCGATACTTTTCTTGACAAACCGGAGATAAGTCCCCAAAATCTGTTATCAAAACCCCAAACCGGGATAATAACAAGTTCGGCCATGGGAGAGGAACTTAGGTATGCCAGTCTCTACAATCACTGTACATTTTGACGCTAACCAACAGGAAGCTGCCGAATTCGCTTTCGCGGTAAGACGTGACGGAGAACACAGCGTGACGGGAAAGGGAGTCGCAAGCCTACTGAATGATGGAACTCTTTCCGCATGGCTCGTCGATACACTTTACTGTTCGCAAAGAACGGAATCTGTCTTGCTGGATCCAGTCACTGGTCGAGTTGAAAACGTTAGTGTATATCGAGTCGAAGTTCGCCTTAAAGCCAGCGCGCCATCCGCCGGATTCCTGATGGTAAATGTATTCGACGAAAACTACCCGTTAGGACAGTTAAGCCGCAGGTCCAAATTTGCTGCGGCCTCCGACAAACAATGGGAGTCGAATAACGGCATTAGATTACAAACGTTTACAGACGGTTTCTATCCGCAACAGTTTCGCCACAAGACTGGCTGGCACCGTGATGGCAACGGTCACCTAGCAACAATTCCTGGATTCGGGGACGAATATGGAGAGAACAACAAGTACAAAGATGATCTTGTGTTTTTGGGCGATGAGAATTCAGATCCGACTCACATTGGAAATGTAAGCGATTTTGCGACGCTATATGCAAACTTTTTCGACAAGGTGAAGGAAAAATCCGATGGTAGGGGAAAGACAGCAATGGGTTCCGAAGTCGGTTCGGGCAGGGTCTGGTTCACGGATGTTCTCAATGAACTTCATTCAAGACGTCCAAACGTAAAATGGGTAGATGAGTGGATTTTTCAATTGTACATGGGCGACCCGGTTACTGATTCTGGCGCGGTCGATTCTGACGTGGTCGACAGATGGAAGCAAAATGTTGAGAGTTGCGCACGTTGGTCCGACGAGCACAATGCAAAGATGTTTTTGGCGTTCACGATCAATGGAAACACATATTCCGAAGAGATCGCAGATGTACTGCGGGACATAATGAACTTTATAAACCAGGACCAGCGAATCGCTGAAGCAGCTTGGTGGCATTTCCAAGCCGGACAAACGATGCGCCCTTTAACTACTCCTGTAGGAAGTGATAGATTCTCGCTTGAACCGATCGGACACGAATTCAAGCGTATTAGCGATTCCTTAGCACTACTTTCCATTGTATAGTCCTGAGGCCTCGCTCTGACAAAACAACAGGCCGAACCAAGAAATGCACGGGAGTTGCGGGTCGCGCGTTTCCTGATGGTCAGGTCTCTCGCCGCAACCCCGTGATTTCAGTCGTTAGGCCAGCCATGACAGAGGAACGAACTAATCTGCGTGATTCGGAGTGGGCTGCCATAGAAGGGAAGCTCTGTCTCGTCTCGGAATTCGTACCGATGTGCGGCAGCATCGTGAACGGCGCTGTAGTCGCTCACGATCAAACAAACCCTTACGCGAGTGTACGGCTGAGAATCGCGGACTATGAAGGCGACATCATCGGCTACATAACGAACAAGCTGGATTTTGCAATGCTGTGGGCGGCGTTCAACGACAACGCTCTGGTGTTGGACGGTGTGCATCGCGAGCCGCCACTGCCGTACTGTAGCGATCTAAGCGAACTGCCTCATGAAATTTGGCTCGTCTGGACGCGAAAACGATACTCATGGCCGGCAAACTGGCTGCCGAAAATGCCTCTCTCGAAGCTGATCGTCATGATCGCTCACGAAGGCAAATTCGAGGAGTTCGCTGATGCGCCACAGTACGCTGTGCTCGATACAATCGTGGCTTGGATATGGGAAGTGCGTCTGCGATGGCGGGAACGAGCCATAGCGCGCCGTTATCCCAGTGATCTCAAGCTGTTGCACAAAGTCTGGGACGATGTCATAACGCCAACGTAACCACACAACATTCGACACCGACAGGCCTAACAAATCGGTGAACCGGAGTTGGCTCGCCTTTCGGTTTTTCAACGTCTTTTCCTTCGTTTACAATTCTTGGCGTGCCAACGTCAACTCCGTTGGTCCGCCAACCCGGTTACCTCAAACGTTCGTCATTCAAACCATTCTTCACGCAAGGTCACCCACAATGTCGCATCCAGATCTGCACGGAGTCTTGGATTGTTTGTCCCGGAGGACAGTTTAAAGGGTCAGCGATCTCGCGCACACGATTCGTCGATGAACCTTAAAATGCAGGTTGGACATTTTTGTCCGACTGCGTTTACGCGGGCAAGAATGCCCATCGTACTCCAATATCAAGCCTTGACAGACCACTAGGCCATCGCCAGTGAGGCATGCGTTTTGATGGCGGCGATAGCGGCGTCATGCGCAAGTCCGTTGGTGACCACCATGCCGTCATTCTGAGTCAGAGACGAACCGTGTCGGAAGTCCGGTGCTTTGCCGCTGATGTCTGTAACGACTCCGCCCGCCTCCTGAACGACCAGAATCCCACCAGCATGGTCCCAGATCTTTTCCTGATAACCTTTCCGTGTCGGCAGGCGCAGGTATAAGTCTGCATCGCCGCGTGCCACAGCAAGATATTTGCACTGACTGTCCATGCGAATCGGTTCCAGCTGAATTCC
>JAYVHC010000756.1:0-2051 GCA_043771575.1 Planctomycetia bacterium | reverse complement strand
CCGACGACTTGCAAACGCGCGGGAACTTTAAGTCCAAGCAGGGCGGATTGCAGTTTGGGTTTTGTTTCCTCGGGCCAGGGGTGAGTCTCGAAGAGTATGTCGAACACAGTCAGGGCGGCCGCGAGATTATCCGCTTGGTGTCGGCCGAGCAAAGGTAGGCGCCATTGGCTGTCTCCGATCCAACTTTTGGGCTTGCGAGTCCGGTAATCGACGACGGCGCGGGCTGGGTCATCCGCAGACGAGGCGGCGTGCTGGTTGGGAATGGGTCGCCAAGTGACAGAAAAGTCGCGATCGATGAGGAACAGCGTCGCGTCCTGTTCGCGGGCCGTTTGAACGATGACTTGGCGGGCGTCGGGATGCTGGGCGGTGGAAATGACCGGAATTGCGCGTTTAATTATGCCGGCTTTTTCGCGGGCGATCTCGGTAATCGAGTGGCCGAGTTGAGCTTGGTGGTCAAGGCTAATCGAAGTGATGACGCTGGCGACGGGCTGACACACGTTGGTGCTGTCGAGTCGCCCTCCCAGTCCCACTTCGAGCACAACGTAGTCGCAGCCGACTTCGGCAAAGTGCAGCATTCCCATGGCTGTCATCAGTTCAAAAAACGTGGGCCGACCACTTCCTTCGGTTTCCAGCGTCTCGGCTGCCTGTCGCATGCGATCGACTAATCTGATCAATTCGCCGGCGGAACAGTCACGCCCAATGCACTGAATTCGCTCCTCGAGACGCAAAAGGTGGGGTGAAGTGTAGACTCCGACGCGAAGTCCGCAGGTTCCAAGCAGGTTTGCAATCGCGTGGGAGGTCGTGCCTTTTCCTTTCGTTCCGGCCACGTGGACGATGCGATACCGATTTTGCGGTTTTCCAAGTAGCTCAAGCAACCGGCGCATGCGATCGAGTCGATAGTTCGCCGACGAGTAGGATGCGTGCCCTTTCTCGTAATTGATGCGGCTGTACAGAAAATCGATGGCCGCTTGGTAGTCTGCCGAGGCTATTTGTTCGCCATGATCCAGATTCAACTTGTTCAACGCCTCTCTTAACTTGCCGACAATCTGAAATTTCGCCAAACCTCCGGTTATGGCTACAACCAGAGGCTAACGCTCAAATGGCACTTTTGTTAGTTCCTCAGCCGACACTCGCTAGCGTCGGTTACTTCAAAATCCTTTGGAAACCGGTGCGAGCGCACGGCGGCTAATCTGAGTTGTCAACATAATCAGCGGTTACGGCACACTTGGTAGCGGCCGCTTGCCAGTCGTTTGCGACCTATTTATAGTTCCATCCATCAAATGAGGCGATTGGTGGGTTCGAATCTAGGCAGCTTTTCCTTAAGATGTCAAAATGTGCGCGAGCGACGAACTTTGAGCGATCAGCGGTCGTAGCTCCAGTGGTCCAATTTTGCCGTGAGGACAAGCTGTTTGCATGGTAACCGCGAAGGCAAGCCGTTTTCGCAGATTTCGCCCATTGGTACCGCCACCTGCCGGAAGAACCCGAGCTGAAAAGAACTCCTCCTCGAAATCCTGTTCGTTCCCAAGGAACACCCTTGCTATGACTGCCGCGACAGCCGCTGAACCATCCAAATCAACTGTAACCGACTCCGACGTGGTGATCGAGACGCGAAATCTCGGCAAAATATACCGCGATTTTTGGGGCCGCCGCAAAGTCCAAGCGCTCAAGGCGCTCGATATCGAAGTCAAGCGAGGCGAGATCTTTGGGCTCCTGGGACCCAACGGTTCAGGTAAATCGACGACCATCAAGTTGATTCAGGGCCTACTGTTCCCGACTTCAGGGCGCGCTTTTGTGCTCGGCAAAGACGCACGCGACGTCGGAAAGAACGAGCGAATCGGTTACTTACCCGAAGAATCGTACCTGTACAAATTCTTGAACGCGGAAGAGACGTTGGATTTCTACGGACGTCTGTTCGATATGCCTGCCGAAGTTCGCCGCCAACGCAGTGACCAGTTGATCAAAATGGTTGGGTTGGATCGCGCCCGCCGCCGTCAATTGCGCGAATATTCGAAAGGCATGACGCGCCGCATCGGCCTCGCCCAGGCGCTCAT
>JAYVHC010000755.1:0-1999 GCA_043771575.1 Planctomycetia bacterium | reverse complement strand
ATTCAGTCAATCCCATCATGTCCAGTCGATCGCGATAAACCAAAAACCAATCCATGCAGGCTTCCATGTAGCCGATGTCATCGATGGTTGGTAAGAAATTTGCGATTACCAGCCTTCCACCGGATTTGAGCATCGAAAACAGATGGTAGCTTAGCTTTTGAGCTGTCTTTTCTTTCAGATAGTCATACAGTCCGGTCGAATAAATCAAATCGAAAGTACCGTAATTCATTCTACCGGTCAGCATCTTTCGGATATCGGCCAACTCGCATTGGACTCCAAAGCGTCCAACCGTGCGTTCGACTTCTACCAAGCTGTCCGCGTCTGCATCCAACGCAACAAATCGACCGAACCTTCGACGACGAACCGCTGAGCTCATCGACGCTTCCCGCAGGTGGCCGGACGCAACAGCCATAACTTCGGGCAAAACATTGTTTCGGGCAACCTCATCCAGTTTCTCGGCGATATGTTCACGTCGAGCACGCACGCCAGCAGAAGCAGCCGCGCTCGTCGTGTATTGAAAGACTCCCTGCCCCAAAGAGCTCGAATTTGGCGGTTGCCAATCCTCCTCGGAACTGTAGATATAATCCATCATCACAGCGTCGCCTGCGTAACCTCTCGGTTTGTTGAAGGCTCGATGGGTGAAGGGATCTTGATGAACCAGCGAGAGTAACTCCGACTCTCGAATCCGTATAACGCATTTGGCCCACTCGTCGCGCCCTAGTTGATCTCTGAGTCGTTTGCATTCGACAAACACGCGATGCACGGACGCCTGAAACGCATGCGATTCACTGGGCGCCGATCGCAAATTCGAAACCACTTCGTCAATAAAAGTTAGATTCGTATCTGGGCGCGTTTCGTGCTGAAGATCGAATCGCCTGAGTACCGCTGCGGAACCCTTGCCAATTACTTGTTCATGATAGTGGGAAGAAACCGATGCCATAGTTTGTAACTCCAATCAAAGCTCATGCGAAAAATGCTCTTAAACGAACGAAAAAATGGCATCGCTAGGGCCGGGCAATCTGGCCTTGATCCATCGGTGAGAAAGAGTACCAAAGCCGACTTGAGACTAAAACAAAAACATATTCAAAGAATCAAAAATAGGAAAACCACAACAGTACAATCAGGATTCTCGGAGAGCTTTCACACGTTGTTGGAAAAGAAGGAGAGTATCTTCGTTGCAAGTCTGCATTCATAGCGCATACTCCAACCGGTGCAATGCGGTAGGCTTCGCTAATCGCACCAAGAGTGTGTAGAATTCCAATTCGGCCTGAGCCCTATAGCGTGGGTGTTGAGTTACCCCATTCGTGTCGTCGGTTTCCTACCGTGCGTGATCCAATCTTATCGAAGAATCAGCATGTTGAACCGCTAATCGACGTGCAGACCACGTCTCGGACCATTCCGATTGCTGTTTGGATCTCTTCCATCAGTGACGAATCGCAACGAACTTTAGCGTTGCTTCAGTTGTCTGCGGATATTTTATTGGATCTCCAAACTCAACACGCCAGCGGAGCCGTCTTTTCGAAATTGAGCGATGAGACAATACACATATTATTGCCAGAGCGGAAGGCAGTTCTACGTGGCGGTAGTTCGGTCCAAACGGGCAAGGTGAGTGATCGCTCGGAAAACACTCCACTTTCTCTGGAGCAGGCAATTTTCCTTGCGCCCGAACAAACTGGAGTACTTCAACGTCCTGCTGGGCCATATACAGACTTGTACAGTTTAGGCGTCTTTCTCTATCGTACAATCAGCGGTGAGTATCCGATCCCAGCATCCAATCTAAGCGAATTGATGTTGGGACAGATGACTACGTCGGTCACCAGTCTTCGATGGAAGGGGAACGCTGTACCGCGTTGCGTTGATGATTATATTCTGCGATTGCTGAAACGCGAGCCTCGCGATCGATACCAATCCACTCAAGCAGCATTGACCGACCTGAACTCAATTTTGGATTGGCTCGAGGGGAGGAGAAAGGAGTCCGTTGTACTCGGAAGTACCGATA
>JAYVHC010000754.1:0-4382 GCA_043771575.1 Planctomycetia bacterium | reverse complement strand
CACCCGTTGATAGTTTCGGTGGTAGTTGATCTTCTTCGTCAATGTCTAGACAACGTACACGTTTGCTACCCGAACTTGCGTCAATGACAATTTCGTAATGATATTGGGACTCCGGACAGATTGCTTGACTGTTTTCGTCAAAGTGCAGCAAGTGACCATGTCGGCTCATCCAGTCTGTTTGCTTGGCAGGTGAGCCTTTCACTAACGCGTAATCAGCTATGTCCTTGGTGACGACCGCGCCGGCTGCGACAAATGCGTAGCGACCAATAGTCACTCCGCAAACTATCGTTGCATTCGCACCGATGGTGGCACCGCGTTTGATGGTGGTGTTCTCGTAAATCGAGCGACGCACGATTTCGCTACGAGGATTCGAGATGTTAGTTAGCACACAGGACGGTCCTAAAAACACGTTGTCTTCAATGATTGTTCCACCATAGATGGAGACATTATTCTGGATCTTGACGTTAGAACCAATAGAAACACCACGCGCAACAAAGACATTCTGACCAAGATTGCAGTTGCTACCTAATTCTGCCCCGCTGCTGACGTGGCTAAAATGCCAGATCTTCGAACCCGCACCAATCAATGCACCTTCGTCAACAATCGCCGTAGGATCAACAAAATAGTCTCTGCTCGCAGCTGTGCTAAGCGAAACACGTTCACCGTGGCGTTCCATGCTCTGCTGTGCCGCTTGTAAGACTTGCAGCACTCTTAAGCCTTCGGCCCCATCCGTACGTGGGGGTGCCTTAGCTGCACAGCATTCGAGGAAATGTTCACACTCGGCTCGCAGCGGTTCTGCCTCTGGGACATTGATCAAAACGCCTAAGGACTTTTTGGCCACAGGAATCTGCCCGTCTTCCCAAGTCATGTAATCTTTAAACAGGAGTAGCTTTTCATTCCACGGTTTGGTGTCATCGAATACTACCATCCCCTCGGAGCCAATTACTGTCAATTTTTGCTCTTTAAATGGATTCATCCAGCTCACATAGACGTGTGCTTTCAGCCCACCTTCGAAGGACATTTGTGTGAGGGTGGTGTCAGCCACGCCGCGCGTCAAGTAATGCTCACCCACGCACTGTACGGAACTTGGTAGCGAGCCGGCTAATCCAAGAATGACCGAAATATCGTGCGGTGCAAAGCTCCATAACGCATTCTCCTCGCGGCGTATCTTTCCAAGATTGAGACGATTGGAAGTGATATAAAACAGTCTTCCTAACGCGCCGCTGCCAACCATCTCGCGCAATCGCAGTATACAAGGGTGATACTGTAACAAGTGCCCGACCATGAGCGTCCGACCGCTGGTTTGGGCCAACTTGATAAGGTCCCTGCCTTCACTGATCGAGAGGCATAGCGGTTTTTCAACGTACACATCTTTACCCGCTTGAAGTGAGCGGCGTGCGAGGTCGTAATGTAACGCCGCAGGGGCGGCGATGGCAACTTTGTCGATCGATTTATCCGATAAGACCTCATTGAATGAAGCCGTTTTCTTCACCGAGCTATAGTCCTCTGCGTACCCCGACAGAACTTCCGAGCTCGGGTCGCAGATCGTATGTAAAGCTTTGAGTTGGTGAAAGTTCCTGGCAAGGTTCTTCCCCCAATACCCGCCTCCAATAAGTGCCAAATTTTTCATAGGTCTAAAGCATCTCTCCAGTGAAATTAACCGAGAGTCCTACAAACCACCGATGCGACGTGTTCAACTTCTGCATCTGTCAAATAGGGATGCATGGGTAGGCTTAGTACTTCCTTGGATGCCTTTTCGGAATTCGGAAAGTCGCCGTACTGGTAATTCAAGTGTGCGTATACTGGCTGTTCGTGAAGGCATTTTGGGTAGTATACGGCTGACGGAATTCCTTCGGCTTTCAGGGCTGCCGCCAGTGCATCGCGATCCGGCACTCGAATCGTGTATTGTCCATAGACGTGTGTGTTTCCGGCTTGAACGATCGGAGTGATGCACACCTCAGCAAGCAAACTGCTCAGTCGTTCGCCTAACGCTCCGCGTCGCTGCACTTCCCAGTCGAACGTGCCGAGCTTTGCGAGCACAATCGCGGCTTGAAGCGTATCGAAACGTCCGTTGGTTCCAACCAACGTATGATGATGTCGCGCCACGCCACCGTGTGTTCGAATTGCTCGCATGTCATGCGCTAGCTGGTCGTCATCGGTGAAAAGTGCGCCGCCATCACCATAGCAACCGAGGGGTTTTGCCGGGAAGAAACTCGTGCTTGCGATTTTTGACTGGGAACAACTTCGGTTCCCCCCCTGTGTGGCACCGAAGCTTTGAGCTGCATCTTCAATTACGGTTAGACTGTACTCAGCGGCAATTGCGCTGATGGCAGCCATGTCTGGCATCTGACCAAATAGGCTGACCGGCATAATGGCTTTGGTACGCGGAGTAATCTTTGCTTCGAGCTGACTTGCCGACATGTTGAATGTTGGCAGATCGATGTCCACGAACACTGGCGTCGCGCCTACAAGGCTGATCGTTTCGGCAGAGCTGATCCAAGTAAAAGGAACCGTGATTACCTCGTCGCCGGGCCCTATCTTCAGAGCTCGCAACGCGATTTCGAGACTCGTCGTCCCGCTCGATACCGTGATGCAGTGCTTGACACCAACGTACTCTGCCAGCGAAGTCTCAAGCCGCGCAATCTCCGGTCCCATGATGAACTGACCGTGTTCAAGTACCGAACGTATGCCAGCATCAATTTCGGATTGAAGTTTTTTGTATTGAGTTTTTAGATCAATGAATTGCATGCAGTTATGAACCCTAAGGCACAGGCGGTTGCCTAGTTCTCGTGTCCAGACAACACGCTAGCGTAAAGCTCTAGGCATCTGTTATTGAGAATGATTTGATCGAAATGGTTCGTAGCATGCTCTAACGCGGCTGCCGATAGTCGATGCCTGAGACCTGGCTCCTGCAGGATTCTCATTGAAGCTCGTGCCAAAGCTTCCCAATCGCCAACAGGTATGGTTAAACCAGTCTGTTCGTGCTGGCTTACCCAGGCCACTCCACTGTGAGGCAGATCTGTATTGATCACTGGGCAGCCACTGGCCATCGCTTCAACTTGAACAATCCCAAAACCTTCGTTTCGTGCGTTGCTAGGGAACCAAAGTGCAGTCGCACAGCGGTACGCGGCGCGCAATTGCGAGTCACTGCAGCGGCCTAGCCAATGAATTCTCGAAGAAACGCCCAGCTGTGCTGCTAGTAACTTCCATTTTGCCTCGCAGGAACCTGTACCGATGATGGCAAGGGTTCCCGGTACCTTCTGCAAAGCCGTAATCGCAACTTCGAGACCTTTGTAGGGAGCGAGGCGCCCTACACAAAGCCAGAGTGGATCGCCGAATTGCTTGCGGTAGAGCTGCTCCCAGTGCGTAATCTCATCCGTTACAATTTGGTAGTCCGCAATATCAATGCCAATGGGAAGTACATTAACTTTGTCTATAAATGGTTTAAGCTGGCGCGAACCACTTATGTAATTAGGGCTATCGCTCAAGATAAGCGATGCACGTTCATATACGCGTCGTTCCACAAGTTGATAAGCGGGTCTTAGCAAGCGTTGGTTAATGATGTCGCTATGGTGAGTTACGACCAGCGGCTGGCAGGTACGCAGAAGTGATTGAAGCCCTAGTACCATGGTTGCGTTGGGTGTGTGAAGGTGCCAAATATCCGGCTTCCTTACAGCAATTTTACCTAGAGTACTTCGCAACGTCGCTGTTAAGTCCCATTTGGCGATGTTTCCAAACCTACTCACACGGTGCACCGTGATCGGTCCGTCTTGATCCCGTGCTGAGGTTGTTATGCCACTTGTTTTTCCCAGCACATCTTTACCATTTCGGGTGATATGGTTTATGGCGACCACGTCAACTGAGTGTCCTGATTTGGCTTGCGCGAGTGCTTGCGAACGGATCAGAGACTCCATTCCTCCTACGGCAGGGTAGTAGTACTTTCCGAGGTGAACGATATGCATCTGTTCTTTAGGCTCTCAGCGCGTTCCGTCGGCTAAGACGAAAAGCCAGAGCATTGCCTGCGCATTGCCTTCTCAAATATCGCGTTAGGCAAGCGTCACTTTGGCATTGGGAAGATGTTTCCGCGTTGCGTTTCGCGTATCGATAACGATTTGAGACCACGCGACTAATTCTTCGTAATTGACATTGCTATGTGCTGTGGCAATCAACGTAGCGTCAAACTTAGAAACGGAATCTTTATTCCACGTGGTACTCTTCATTCCAGCCCAATGGGGATGTTCACGAGTTGGCCTAATAATGGGAACATACGGATCAAAGTAGGCGACTTCAGCTCCGGCTGACTTGAGCAGGTCCATCAGCGTATAGGTTGGCGATTCGCGGTCGTCATCGACATTGGCTTTGTAGGCGAGGCCAACTAAGAG
>JAYVHC010000753.1:0-2234 GCA_043771575.1 Planctomycetia bacterium | reverse complement strand
GGAACTGTGCCTGCGGCTGTGCGCTTGCAGCCCGTACCTGGTCGGTATCCTGACCAGCAATCCCGGTATGATTGATGAGCTGATGGATTCACTGATGCTCGATTGCCTGCCGAGTTACGATGAGTTGGATGACAATTTGACGGAGTTGTGTCGTCGGGCAGAAGATATTTCGGCAATTTTGCACAGCTTCAAAAACTCGATGCACCTGCGTGTCGGCGTACGAGACATCCTAGGCAAAGATCAGATTTCTAGGACCCACGCATCGCTGTCCGATATCGCCGAAGTGTGCTTGAAGCAGATTATAGAATCGGAGTACCACCGCTTGGTTCAACGGCTCGGTGTACCTATTTGTTTTGGAGGTGTGGAAGATAACTCAAGTGCCGGTAAGACGGCAGAGTTGGTGGTACTGGCAGTTGGGAAACTCGGAGGACGCGAACCGAATTATCACAGCGACCTCGATGTGATTTTTCTGTTTGACGGTGAAGGCTCAACCCGTAGTTTGTTGCCGAATCGCAAATTTGAACCGACTACGAATCGGCACTTTTTTAATCAACTGTCGCAGCGGATCATCTACACCGTGACTCGAACCGGACTAACAGGGCGTTTGTATGATCTCCAAGTTGGCTTGCGGCCGCTGGGTAGTAACGGCGAACTGGCGATAACGATCGACGACTTACGAGCCTACTTTAAAGGCGGTGCCGGCAAAGCGTCAGAACGTCAGGCACTCTGCCAAGCCCGCGCAATCTGGGGCGGGCCGCGCGCTCGCGAGGCCGCAGTTGACTGTGTACACGAAGTGATCAAAGCCACGCCGCCTGTAAGTCGCTGGGCTAAGGAAATTTGCGAAGAGCGCTTACGGCTTGAAGCCAGCGCTTCGCGCGACAACCTCAAACGCGGCATCGGTGGCACCATGGACATCGAATATGTAGTGCAAATGCTGCAACTTTACTCAGCCGCTTCACATCCGAACGTGCTGGTCCCAGGAACGCTCGACGCCATCAAGCAGCTAGCCGCAAGCGGTAAGCTCGACGTCGACGCCGCTAGCAAGCTTCAAGAGAATTACCGTTTCCTTCGCAGTATCGAGTCCGGCATTCGGCTGATGAACACTTCCGCGCGGCACGATTTGCCGACCACAGCCAGCGAACTCAAACGACTCGCCGTGCTCATTAGCTATCGCGCCCCCACACCTCTCGAGCGCCGCTGCCGGGAAGTTCGCCAACAGAATCGAAAGATTTTCGACCACGTTTTCGCCGAATATCTCCCCACCGAAGAGGAATTAAAGTGACTTTCTGTCAGATGTTGGGATGCGCCCGAGATGGCAACACTACTCGAAGGGCTTATGGCCCAGTGTTGGCTTAGGGCGCAGTCAACTGCTGAATTGCGTTACGTACCTCTTGATTGTTCGGGCTGCGGTCAAGCACCCAAAGAAGCTCAGCTCTTGCTAAATGCTTTTCGCCTGTAGCGGCGAGTACTCGACCCAAACCGATGTGCGGCTCAAGCGCGGTTGGATTCAAACGGCTCGCTTCCATGAATTGATCGCGGGCCAGGGCCCAATTCTTTTGCATGGCATAAACTAGCCCTAGCCGATAATGTGCTTGATAGTCGTGTTTGTTGATGGCGAGGGATTGCTGGTAATGCTCAACCGCTTCAGGCAGCATGTCCCTTTGCTCAAAGATATTCGCCAAGTTGTAGTGTGTGTCTGCTCTATTAGGATTCAGCTGCAACGCGATTTGATAATTTTCAATACACTTGGCCGCGTCGCCTTTCATTCCATAGGCGTAACCCAATGAGGAATGAACCGAGGCCGCATAGCTCGGATTCAGTTGAGCGACGCGCTGATACAACCTTATACCCTCGTCGGTATTGCCCATGCGCACATGCGCATTCGCAGCCTGATACACTGTGTCCGCGTCGTCCGGGATCAGCTCCAAGGCGCGCAGCGCGGCTCGGTCAGCGTCCTCTTTTTTCCCGGCCCAACTATAGACTTTGGATATATTGCGAAGCGCCTTGCCGTGCTCGACTACATCGATTCGATTCATCACACGCGTTGTCACCGCCTGCAGTTTTTTGCTCCCAGGCTCAATGTCACCCTTGATGATCTTCATTTCCTTCATGGAGTCGGCCAATTTCAATGCCAACTCGCGATACGCATCAAGCGTGCCATGAACGTGGTCTAGGAACAGTGCGTCGCCAGGAATGCCGTCCGCCGAGTTCTGTTCGACCCACTTAACAAAGTC
>JAYVHC010000752.1:0-2622 GCA_043771575.1 Planctomycetia bacterium | reverse complement strand
GCTCTCGTGTTTTACATTTATCGTGAATCTCTGGGACGCTTGGAGATGGTACTTAGCGGATTCAGTGGACGGGCGACGCGCTTATTGGCCCGTACCTTGGCCAACCGTGGCGAAGAGTTTTGGCCACCTGTCTATCAAGCTAACTACATGCAAGTGGGTGCTTTCATTGTTCAATACCGACCATCCGAAGAAGTGGACGAGCCCTATGACATTTTGCGAACCGACTTGATCGGCACTCCCACCGTTACGCCGCTACCAGTGGAAGCCATCGCGCGTCGCTTGGAAAGATAGTCCCGGTGCAATAACTATGCAGTGGATGAATCGAGAACGATTGAAGAGTGGGCTGTGTGCAGGTACGTTTTTGAATTTGGGGTCGCCCGCTTCGGTTGAAGTAGCAGCGTCGATCGGATTCGATTGGTTACTAATCGATTTGGAACATGGGAACAGTTCATTAGCCGATCTTCGCAATATGCTGCTAGCGTGTCGCGGTGCGAGTGTGGCTCCGATTGTTCGCCTGCGAAGCATCGAGGCAGATGACGTCAAGTTCGTTATGGATAGCGGCGCCGCCGGAATCATGTTTCCATTCGTCAACTCGCCCGATGAAGCTCGACGAGCCGTAGAGTGTATGAAGTACCCTCCCATGGGCAAGCGCGGCGTGGCTGGCATCATTCGCGCAACGCAATACGGTACCGATTGGAAGGGCTACTTTGAAGCGGCGAACGCGAACAGTCTCGTGGTCGTGCAAATCGAAACACCTGAGGCCGTAACATGCGCCGCCAACATTGCGGCGGTCGAAGGCGTGGATGTCCTGTTCGTCGGGCCGCTTGATTTGTCTGTTAATCTCGGATGTCCCAACGATTTCACGACCGAGCCCTTCATCACTGCGCTGAAGCATGTGGTGTCGGTTTGCGAGTCGGTCGGCAAATCGGCTGGCATCTTGTCCCGTCCCCAATTGGTCCAACAACACAAAGAGTTGGGCTTTCGATTTCTCGCACTCGGTTCTGATACCGGCGCAATCGCGACGGGATTACAGCAGAGTTTGAATGCCATGCGGGCCCCATAAGCCCGTTATGTACCCTATCTAAATTGTAATTCTGAGGTTGATGCTTCCGGTTGGGCTGACAAGGACTATTGTAGAACGATTGTCCCCAATCGTTCCGGGAAGCGCGGTGACTTACTTGAACGTTTTCATTTTTTGGAAAAATGCGTCGACTTCGGTCCATTGCCCTCGGCAAAACGGTTGGGGACAACCGTTCTACACTTATTCCGTTTCTGCCTGCATCTCCGCGTGTCGCTCAGCACGCAATGCATCCATCGGCGCGACAATTGCGTCGACGTCCTCGCGGAAGATATCGCCGACCAGCATATCCGTAATAGTACCCTTCAAGTGCGGATGACGCTTTACTAACTTGCCAAAACTCAAGCCATCGTAGAACTCGCAAACAAGTCTACGCATTCGCTCCATACCTTTAATGTATTCTTCGCCCCACGCGCCCAGTCGCTCACCACTGGTATCTCCAATTTGCAACCCCAGGCAAATCGCGTCCGCAGCCAAGGCACCTGACTTGAAAGCAAGCAGTACTCCGGACGAGTACAATGGGTCAAGGAAGCCGAACGCGTCGCCGACCATTACCCAGCCATCACCGGCAACTTGCTGCGATCGGTAAGAGTATTCCTTGGCGGCTTTCACTGGCGCCGCGCGCTGCGCACTGGCGATCTTGGGAATCAAGCCGGGACAACGGGCAACTTCTTGAAAAAAGATCTCCTGAATATCTTTCGTACCACGATCTGTGAACAAGTAGTTGAAATCAGCGACCACACCTACGCTGATGGTGTCATCCTGTAACGGGATGTACCAGAACCAACCTTTCTTGCCCAGCAATTGCATAACCAGGGTCGCACCCTCATCGCGTCCGCTATCGCGCTGTGCTCCCTTGAAGTAGGTCCAGATCGCAGCCTTCTTCAGCTCAGGATCCCATTCACGCAAGCCCAACCGATCCATTAGCAGATTGCTTTGGCCAGCCGCATCGACTACCACGCTAGCAAACACCTCACGCGGATTGCCTTCTTCGTCTTGAACTCGCACACCTACGGCGCGCTTACCCTCGAACAAGACCTCAAGCACTCGCACGCCCTCCTGGACGTTTACTCCCTGCTCGGCTGCGTTCTTGAGCATCATTTGATCGAACTCACTGCGAAGTACTTGCCACGTTTGCGATGACTCATGCGACTTGTTGTCCGCAAAGTAAAACGGTTCGGACAATGTGCCGCGATCCGTGATGAACTGCACACTGTGTTTTTGAACGAAGTGACTATTGCGCAGTTTATCGATCATTTTCAGTCGTTCGAGGACCCAGAAAGTCTCGGGGATTAGCGATTCGCCAATGTGATAGCGCGGGAATCGTTCACGCTCGAAAAGCGTTACGTTAAAACCTTGCTGAGCTACCAGAGTTGCGGTTGTGGCACCGGCGGGTCCGCCACCCACAACGATCACGTCAGTTGAAGTGGATTGGGTTATCATAAGCACTCCGGGTTAATTTTCGTTTCGAGCTGTACTTAACGGTCATCAGCGTGAATCGCTGTTAGCCCGTTTCCTTGCGGCTCGCAACAATGCGATTAAAT
>JAYVHC010000751.1:0-3352 GCA_043771575.1 Planctomycetia bacterium | reverse complement strand
GCCAGCGCGGGCGCATCCGACAGTCGCATGACTTGGCCATCGATACGCGCTCGCGCGAAGCCTTGTCGTTGCAAACTCTCGAACAGATCGCGGTATTCGCCTTTTTGACCGCGCACGATCGGCGCGAGGATCAGGCATTCTTCGGTATCAGTTAGGGCCTGGATTCGAGCAACGATTTGATCGCGCGTCTGCGAGGTGATCGGTACGTTGCACTTGCTGCAAAAACCGGTGGCGACGCGCGCATAAAGTACGCGGAGAAAGTCGTAGATCTCGGTGACGGTGCCAACGGTACTGCGCGGGTTCGAGCTCGTGGACTTTTGGCTGATCGAAATTGCCGGGCTCAGTCCGCTGATGTAATCCACGTTTGGTTTGGGAAGCTGGCCGATGAATTGACGCGCGTAACTAGACAGACTTTCCAGGTAGCGGCGCTGACCTTCGGCGTAGAGCGTATCGAAAGCCATTGAGCTTTTGCCGCTACCGCTGACTCCCGAGAAGACGATCAATTGATTGCGCGGCAGCACGGCGCTGACGTTGCGCAGATTGTGTTCGCGCGCTCCTCGCACCTCGATGGTCGTGTTATCCATATTCCTCAGTACTTATTCGCCACGCAGCAAATGCTCGGGTACCCAAGGCAACAAGCTAAATTATCGCCAGCCAAGGAACCGAACGAATCGCGACAGGTTGTGTTATGCTTTGTTTTTCAGCACGTTTTTCAAACCAAACAGTTCATTCCAGCGTTCGTGCTGGACGAGTGCGACCCGCAGCGAACCCAGCTATTGTAAGGCAGATCCGGGAAATGGACGACCGCAGGAACCAAAGCGGCCAGCGATTTGTGCTTTTGCGTCACGAAATGCCTTCTAACGCCGCGAGAGGCTCACATTGGGATTTAATGCTAGAAAATCAAGGTGCTTTGCTGACTTGGGAGCTTCCGAAGCTGCCGCCCGGCCCACTCCCTGCCAGTTTCGAGCAGCTAGGAATTCGCCGTTTACCCGACCACCGGATTGACTATTTGGAATACGAAGGACCCGTTTCCGACGGCCGAGGTACCGTTCAACGTGTTGACAACGGGATTTATCAACTGACATGCGGGGAGTTGGGAGAATTCTTCGAAGTGGTGGCCCGCGGTCGTTGTTATCTGATAGAGCTTCTCGTTTCGAAAGGGTTTTTTTCACAGGTCAACGGGCTAGGTTTGGAAGCTGGCGAGGTCTATCTGCGATTATGGAGTATTCTGACATGATGTTAACCTAGCCTCTTACAACGCCAGTCCTTATGTTCTGTTCTTGCTGCGATACCTAATTCTGCCCAATCTTGGTAAAATAAGGACGATTCTGTGTCGTATCGTTTGGCTTTGGAGTTATCGAAATGGATACTACAGTTGATGCACCAATGGAGTGGGTAGAGAGCATCACATTGTTGCGATTGCCAGAACATGCGGACCGCCGGTTGCAGGATTTGATGGACCGCAACAACGAAGGAAAACTGACTGCAAGTGAGCGAGAGGATCTCGCTGTCCTTGTTGAACTCAGCGAACGACTTGCACTCCTTCGTGCAGAAGCCTTGCACCTTCTTGGCCGAAAGCCTTAACGGGATTTTCGTGGTAGGCGAACTGAGAACAAGCATTACCTTGAGGGCGGGTGAGCGCTGCGAGTACTGCCGTATGCACCAATTGCTTCAAGGGGCAACATTTCACTTGGAACATGTCGTGCCCGAGAGCAGCTCTTTGGACTCTTCCCACCTGCATAGTCAAACCTGTTAGGGCGACAAGCAACCGTTTTTTGGTGGAGTGGCTACTTATTTGATACGGATCAAAACGCACTATGCGGAAAATACGATATTTCGCTGCTGAACATTGGTGTGGCGTTTGTGTCTCATCTGTTTGATTACGGCCAACACTTGGACATTTTTAAATTAAGAGTTATGAACGCGCGTCAATTGGAAAAACTAGGCGTACCGGCGTTTTGCGCAGGCGAAGCCATTGCTGCGATTCAGCGATTGGTGAGCCAAGACAAGGTCCGCAACAAGAATATCAAAGAGACCATCAAGTCGATCGTGGCCGCGCCGCAGGCTTACGTAAATGATCAAGACTGGGGCGAATTGGCGCGGAGCTTGGCGGAGATGGATCACGAAGCAGTGGCGCGTGAGCCGATCGCCTACCCCACTTGGGGAATTGACATCGATCCCGCCGCGCACGCACAGATGCGATTGGCTTGCGAATTGCCGATGGCGGTCGGTGCTGCGCTCATGCCGGACGCGCACGTTGGATATGGCTTGCCGATCGGCGGAGTGCTAGCGACTGAGGGAGCAGTGATTCCCTATGCAGTGGGTGTCGACATCGCGTGCCGCATGAAGCTATCCATTCTCGATATCGAATCGCATCAACTCAGTAAGAACCCATCGCGTTTCGAAGATGTGCTCAGTCGTGGAACGCGATTTGGCATCGGCTCAGAACATGAAAAGCCGCAAGATCATTCGGTCATGGACCAGGATTGGACGGTCTGCCGCGCGACGCGTGAGAAGAAGGACGTTGCGCGACGGCAACTGGGTACAAGCGGTTCGGGCAATCACTTTGTCGAGTTCGGAACGCTGACGTTGGATCAGCGCGACAACCAACTGGGGCTTGACGCGGGAACTTACACCGCCTTGCTCAGCCATAGTGGAAGTCGCGGTACCGGTGCAACTGTTTGTTCAACTTATAGCGCGATCGCTCGCAGCCGTTTGCCTCGTCAATTCGATACCAGGTTCGGATATTTGGCTTGGTTGGACATGGAAAGCGAAGCCGGGCAGGAATATTGGGCCGCGATGAATTTGATGGGCGATTACGCTGCCGCCAATCACGACGTGATTCATCGACTGGTGAGCAAGTTGCTTGGTGCGCGGATCGTTGCGGGGGTCGAGAACCATCATAATTTTGCCTGGAAAGAGCAGCACCAAGGTCGCGAACTGATCGTGCATCGCAAAGGTGCGACCCCAGCGGCTGCGGGTGAACTGGGTGTGATTCCAGGTTCGATGGCTACGCCGGGATTTGTTGTGCGCGGTCGCGGCAACATCGCGAGCCTAAAATCGGCGTCGCACGGAGCGGGGCGTTGCATGAGCCGCACGGCGGCTCGCAATAAGTTCAAGTGGAAAGCGGTCCGCAATGACTTGATCGAGAAAGGCGTGCGTGTCGTTTCGGCTGGAGCGGACGAAGCCCCTGGAGTTTATAAAGATATTCATCAAGTTATGGCTGCTCAGGCTGATTTGGTCGAAGTTATCGCTCGGTTCGATCCCAAAATAGTGAAAATGTGTGGCGACGATAGCCGCGCCGAGGATTAGCGCTAAATGAACCGCTGCAACCTGCAGATTGTGTAGGGTG
>JAYVHC010000750.1:0-3287 GCA_043771575.1 Planctomycetia bacterium | reverse complement strand
CGCGTGCTATTCAATAACTCTCCCTGCAACATACCTTCACGATTTGAGCCATACAGAAGCGCACGTTTGAATTTATCTTTCGCCAAAAAAGGGTTGTCTGAAAGGGGTACCAGCATGTGAACCGTCGGCAAGGCATAACCGCCGATCCTAATGCGCGGATCAATCGCCAATCGCTTTGCATCAGCCGGATAGAGTTGGTCGAGCACATCCAGTTCACCGTGCAGCAAATCGTTGACGGCACGTTTAGGGTCGTCGTAAAAAATCTCAACGATCTCAAGGGGCTGGCCATTGGTTGGTTTTGCACCGCGGATCGTATAGGACGTCTCACTTGCGTCGATCGCCCCTAATTGATAACGGCCCGGTAGAGTACCGTGAATGTCATTTTCGGGTAACGACCATTGAAGCAATGCGTGTGGCAAGACGTTGGGGCGTTTGAGTTTCATGGTGATTTGTTTTGTCGAGTTGACGGTGACGGAATCAAAAATCGCAGCCCACGAAGCGTCATAGTTGGCATGGTGAGGGTCAGCGCGTTCGAGAATTATTTGGCTGAGTCCAAAGGATTCCAAAGTCGGTTTAGCGTTTGGTTCGATCGACAGTATCAACTCTTGCCGGTCGTCGCTTTGCCGGAATGTGCCGAGCGCGAATCCGTAACGTCCGCCCTCACTGCCCGTCTTTAGAAACTGAAAGATAGCTTGGTTTGTAAGAGCTCCCGCGCGGCGCGCGGGCCAATTCACCAAGCTCGACGGGTCCAACTCGGCACTGCGCTGCATCACGCCGACTCGAATCATCGGGTGCTTACGATTGATTTCCTGCAAGAGTTGTTTGGCAGCAGACGCATCGGGCAGAATCTCCATCATAGCCGCCGCCGCCGAACGTGCCTCTCGGAATTTTTTTTGCGACATCAAACTTTCGGCTTCGTTCTTTTTCGCTTCAGCCATGTTCTCCAGTTTGACGTCCCAGGCTTTCACCACAGGCAAACTGTCGCCGTAGGTGGACTTCAATCTCTTGTGCAACATTTTTGCGTTGCCTAGTTCTCCGGCTTCGAAATAGGCATTGATCAGTGAGTTGGCGACGTTGGACAGCGCGCCCGAGACTTTATCGGCTTGATAGTCAGACGCCGTTTGCTGGAGTTCCTCGAGCGCAGAGAGCGTTTGGCGATACTCCTGCGATTTAAACATCTTGATCGCGCTCTGATAGAGAAACTCTCTGCGGAGCCCTTCGAGATTCGACATGTTGGGGTAGTTCTTGAGCAAGTAACTCAAGTTCATGAAAGCTTCGACAAAGTCACCTGACTTCAGTTTCTCGAGAGCCTCCTCATAGACGCGTTGTTCGTAGAGGTCGATTCTTTCGATGTCACGCCAAAGAATTTCGTAACGGCGCGCATCGCCCGCTTTCAACAGAATGAGATCTTCAAGCTTGGTCGTGTCGGCGGGCCTGGGTGGGACTTGCCGAAACGGCAATGGAGCTACTTTGAAACTGCCGCCACCAACGCTAGCTTTGAGGGTGATTAAATCAAACGGCTGTTGGTCGATGAGCGGCGGATCGGAAATCTCAAGACTCTCGTCCTGAGCGCAAGCATGGTGGGCGCTTTGCACCAGCAAGGCTGTGGCTGCAATGTGAAGCACAAGCCGCAACAGTGACTTTACAATCGAATAACTATTCTGCATCGTTCGTTCCATCTATTCGATTGTGCGAGTGGTTGGGATTGGCAACAGCAACACGGCTCCTTCGTCGCTGCCAACCAAAATGTTGCTTTGAATCACTTTGGCGGTTCCACTAAGCGACTGTCCCACATCGACAGAACCGGTCACATCGCCCGACTTCTGATTAACGACCCACACCTGGCCCCCAGACGTTAGGAATACAAGCGAATCAGCGGATTTCAACGGTGGTCCAAGTAATTTCGATTTTGGGAAATCGAGCGACCAGAGTTTTTGGTTATCGGCCGAAACAGCTTGCAGTTTTCCGTCAACCTGCATGATCACGGCATTTTCCGTTATGAATGGACCAGCGATCAAGCGTCCGTCCAGCGGCAGCGATGGACCTTTGGCCAAACTGGTCGCGTCAAATTGCAACAAGTTATCGACGGCGGGAGTCGCTTCGACGCCGAACACTTTGTTGTTCAACGCCACTAAGGGGCCCGTCAAGCGATTTTCAAGATCCACTTCGGTCAGCGCTCGAAGAGTTTCGCCGACACCGATGCGAATTAACTTCTGCGTACTATTGGCTGCGATCAAGGTTTTCGAGTCGGCAAAATACACGGGCTGGTTCCAAGTGATGCGTGCACCTGGCTGCATGGGTACTTGGAATGGACTGACTGCGGGTGCTCCGTTGCTTGGGTCAACTAAAACGATCTGACCATTTTCGAGCCCAATCGCGAACTGGCCTTCGACTGCCGTGGGAGGGCAACTGGGTTTTGAGCCCGCAAAATTCGCCGAGAGTATTCGTAACTTATTCTGTGCGGTCGTAGAATAGATTGCGATCTGATTAGGGGTCGAAGCGTTTAGCAACATGAGCTCGTTGCTCAACTGCGTTGGAAATCCAAACTTGAGCTGCGCCTTGCTCTCGCCAGGATTGCTGTCTGCCTGCTCGCGTATGGGTTTGGTTGGATCCAATGTAAACAACATCGCGGCGGAGTTGATTGCGTCGGGCTTGCCAGCACCCGTTGTGACAATGGACACGACCGGCACGCCAAGATCCGTTGCCCAAAGCGCATCGCCGGTTTCGGCGTTCACCGCTGAAACTCGAATTCCGGAATTACCTCGCAAAATTCGACAATGAACCATCGTATCGCCAATAAGCTGCGGTGGACTAGTGAATCTATCGCCATCTTCTTTCACCCATGCCCGCTCAAGTTTGCCGCGCGATACCACAAGGTCCATGCGAATCAGCATACTTTCGGCGATCCACAGCCGATTGTTGCCCGCCGCCAAGTAGGACAATCGCGGTTCTTGATTGCTGGCTGGCACAGGATCAAAGCGACTGACCTTGTCTTTATCAGCGGCAGGTTCCACATCGAGAACCGCAATTTCTCCCAGGTCAGAAATGACGAATACGCGATGGCCATCAACTTGCGGTGGGACGACGATGTTGCCTTTCATGCGGAAAGGTGGCTGCGTACTCTTAAGCTCGAGTCCCTGTGCCGATGTATTCAAGACTCGGATGAGCGAATGGTCACCACGGTTTTCGAAAATGAACAGTTGTCCGAGGACCAGAACTGGTGGAACCGCAATAGCGCCGGTGCGATGGCCCAAGTAATAAACCTCTTTGCAAGCGCCATCGGTGCG
>JAYVHC010000749.1:0-1938 GCA_043771575.1 Planctomycetia bacterium | reverse complement strand
CAAATCGAGCGGAACTGAGCCAGATTTCACGCCGAGCCAACTGCCAGTACACAGAATTCGACCGCTATCGTTTCGCCCCTCGAATTGCTCCAATCGCCAGAGATCATCCTCAGCCGTAATGCGTCCGCGAATGTCATAAATGGGATAAGCAAATCCATCGGAGCGAATGGTGCCGTTGTATACGCTGGCGTCGATCTTCCTATGCCAAGAGTCGTCCGGCACCGCGCTGCGAGAAAAAGTTGCGCTGGACAACTGAACCACTCCAGCTGGATGAAGAGTTCGAACGAATAAATCAGCAGGGCTACGACTTGATCCCACCGGAGTCAATGCAGCTAGCAGTTTCTCATCAACTGAAACCGCACCTTGAGAGCTACAGCTGATCTCGCCCGACCACTGCCCGTTGGAATTGATCAAGTAAACGCTACCTTGAATTGGTTGCCCGCCGGCGAAACCAGCGAGTGATTCACTAGTAACGCTTCCGTCCGCAAAGTCAACTTTGCCCGTGACGTTTTCGAGTGGATAAGGAAACAGCCATGGAGTCATCGATATTTTGCGACAATCGAAACTTGCAGTCGTCGACCATTTCTTTCCATCGAATACTAAATGGACACCTGCATCGACCGTGCCTTCAAGTTTCAAACGATCCCAATACATTTGCCAGTGTGGCGGCAGCGAATCGTAGAGGCGACGATCGAGTTCGAGATTCTTTGCTTTGGCTTGAATTGAGATAGGAACGTCCAACGTAAAACCCGCGATATCCGTATCGAGCACCATGGTTGTACTGCCGCTAGTGGCACTCAAATCGCGAAGTTGTAGCATCGAATTGTTGCAGAAAAACTTTCCATGTAAATTATCCAACGGATAGGGCAAACGTGCATCTTGCAAACGACCGTCGGTCAACTGACCATCACGAATCGAGAAACCGGGCACTTGGTGTGGACGACTAAACAGTTCGTATGAAAAAGATGCTTCGCACTCTAGGCCCGCCAACTGATTGAGATATTGAGTGGCCTGGGCTGGCAAATTCTCAACCAACTCATGCGTAAATGAAAATTGATTGACTTTGCCTGCGATATTCCAACTTTGCTGCTGGGTGTCGATCCAGCCTTGCATCGAAACGCGTTCCATCAAGCCGCTACTGCTGGCCGAAAGATTGATCGAAAGCGCCGCTGTGGAGCTCGTTGTGACCTGTGCGCGAGTGACCTGTGCGCGAGTGACCGGTGCGATGCGACCGGTTATGTCGTGTAACACTGTCACCGGCGCACGAGACGAACTGTCTCGGTTTATTTTCAACATCGCGTCATGAATTACTACAACCGGCTGAATGGCACTATTAGTTGAAACAGGCTTCAATTCCTCGATCGACCACCTGCCCGTAGCTTGCGGCCAAGCCTCCAAATGAACGCCGTACAAGTCAAGCTGCTTGACGAGGATCGTTTGTTGAACAAAGTGCGCGATGTCTAGATTTCCCGCCAAAACCACGCGCTCGCAGTTCATGACTTGTCGCAACTTCTTCGTCCCATCGCTCGTGATCGCCATACGCAAATCGTTGACGACAATATCGCCTCGATGGTTATAGGCAACGCGACCAATGTAAACGCTCGCTTTGGGAAAGTACTCTTGCATCCGTTCGGTGACCGCGAGATGCAATTGACGGTCGAATTTGCCAATCAGGGCTTGGTAGCTAAGAATCCCCGCTACTGCAGCCAGCACAATTACCAACCACAACAGTGCTGGTCCGCGTCGCGGGCAACCGAGTCCAAAACGTGGGGCTGGAAGCTGCGCATCCCGCGCAGCGGGAACCCTTCGGCCATCAGCCGCTGGTGGTATTAATTCAGATGTCTGCGCGATCGCTCGAGGCACTTCCATGCGCCCTTAACTTATCTAAACCGACGACAAAACCTACTCCTGCCAACACCGTCAGCACCAACACTGCCG
>JAYVHC010000748.1:0-2228 GCA_043771575.1 Planctomycetia bacterium | reverse complement strand
CGGGCTTGAACGGCTGAGCAGCTTCGGCTCCGTCGCTGACTGCGATCTTGGCGTGCATCCCGGCGCCGAGATCGTCCCAGACGACTACTAGGTCAGGGTCCGGGGTCGGAGGGCCACCGATTGCTGCCGCACCCATCGGCTCAGTTGCGAGCAGCCGCGCCGAGCCAAAACTTGGGTGGCAGCGACTAAGCGTCACATTGCCGATGACTTCGTAAATGTGCATTAGCGGAGGCTCCTATACCAGTTGCGTACCAAATTTGCGATCGCCGGCGCTGTCCACGTGTGGCAGTCGAGAATCAGTAGGTTCGGTTGAGCTTGATCGATGGCGCGCGACAAGTCGCGGAGGTCTGTCAATTGCATGGCTCGCAGCCGCGTATGTCCGTAGGTGGCTGCGACACTTGCAAACGGAGTTGCAGAGCACCAAATTGCGCCGAGTTTTCCATCGGACAAGTTCTGTTCGATGTGGCTGGCGGTGCTGGCTGCATCCTGTGCCGAGATGGTCGTCGCTTGCAGCGCGCAGACGCGCTTGCTGAGTACTGGAAGTAGTTCCTGGGCGGTCACCAATAACAGCGGCGCCGGTTGCTGTGCCTGCGCACTTGGAATCGGCAGTTGGCGAACGAGGCGGATGTTTCGTTTACGCAGTTCGTCAACGACTGCTGGAGTCACAACAGCTTTTGGATGAACCACAATCGCCTGCGCATCTACCAGTATGTCTTTGAGTGATTCGAGCGTTACTACGCGATCGCTTACCTGTATTTCGCCCGCCGCTGGTTGAATATTATTGGCTAGCTGTTGAAAAACAGGTGTGGCAGGAACCGGCGGCGCAGCAATACCCACCCGCAGTCGCTGGACGACGACGCGTACGATGTCTTCAATCTGGGTTGCTGTGAGGTTCATAAAGCAGGCGGTAGGTGTTTAGACTGTAGGTGTAGGGCTTTAGGTTGTAGGTTTCTTTTGGTCGACGATTCCTAGCACTGCCCAGCGAATGGGTGAGTTCTGTACGCCGAAGATCTCCCGAATGGCGGCACCGTCGCTGGTTAACATTACACGATCACCGGCTCCGGCTCCGCAGCGATCTACGGCCAGCAGCGGTGGTCCATCCGCCGACACGTCATCTGCGGCCAGAGGTTGCGCAAGTAGGAGCTTGTTTGCAGCCAATGTTGGATGTTTTACGGTCGCATGAGCGTGACCGACGATTAATGCTACTTGCATGGTTTTCCCTGGAGCCTGAAGTCTGAAGTCTGAAGTCTGAAGTCTGAAGTCTGAAGTCTGAAATCTGAAGCCTATTACATGTTCGGGTTGCCCAGGATCCACAGATCGTCGATCAGGCTGCAGCGTCGTTCGCGGGTGAACGTGAGCGGTGTCGTGACGCCTTCGCCAGTCGGTCCAGCGATGGAGAATGAAGGATAACCTTCGCCTCCAAGGCCCAGAGCCGCCATGCAAGGTCCGTTCTTGACAAACAGCGTTGTGTCCATGGCCCGCGCCATCTTGGTCATGTTGCGTACATCGCGTGAGTGAATGATGCTCGTGTGACGATAGCCGTGTTCGTAATGCTTGGCTAACTCGATACCCTGATCAATATTACGGCAACGAACGAACGGCACGAAGGGCATCATCTGTTCGACGTACACGAATGGATGTTCCGCAGGTGTTTCGCCGAAGAGCAACAGTGTTTTCGGATCGGTCGTCACACCGGCAGCTTTGGCCAGTTTAACGGCGTCCTGGCCTAGCAGATCTTTGGTTGGTGCGAGATGCTTGTGAGCCCCTTCGCCGACTTCGGCAAACGCGGCTTCCGTCAGCTTGGCGACCTGTGAACTGTTGAGTCGGACTGCGCCAGCGCGTTCCATCGCAGCCATCATCGCGTCGAACACGGATTCAACGACAAAGACTTCTTTCTCAGCGATGCATAGTAGGTTGTTATCAAAGGTCGCGCCTTCGATGATACAGCGGGCGGCATTGTCTAAATCGGCTGTCTCATCAACGACCACGGGAGGATTGCCGGGGCCGGCGACGATGGCACGCTTGCCGCTGTTAAGTGCTGCACGAGCCACGGCTGGCCCACCGGTGACGCAGATCAACGCGATGTCGCGATGCTTGAAAATTGCTGCAGCGGATTCAAGCGATGGCTGGCGAATGACACAGATCAAATTGTCGATGCCGATGTCTGCCGAAATCGCTTGGTTGAATCGCTTCACGCCTTCCGCGGCCACCAATCGACCGCTTGGGTG
>JAYVHC010000747.1:0-3241 GCA_043771575.1 Planctomycetia bacterium | reverse complement strand
GCAATCTCGCTGGGCGTCCTCCTGTACGCTGCTGCGGATTATGGAAACTGAAGCCCGTCCAAGTCAAGACGAATCTTGAGCCTTTTTTCCAGTTGGACGTCAAGGGGAACTTTTCAATTTTGCTGGCTTTTGCTTCGTCTCGACGTGCGCTGAAAAGTCTTGGCAGAGCCTGTTGGACCTGCGACAATGAAACGGGCGTTTGAAGCCATTCCCCAACATTTACCTTGCAACCACTCATGGCAACTGTACCCCATCCTTACTTATCGCCGCAGCAGTATCTAGCTCAGGAGCGCAGGGCGGAATTCAAAAGCCAATACTTCCAGGGCGAGATGTTCGCGATGGCCGGGGCTAGCCGTGAACACAATTTGATTGTCGCGAACATTGTCCGCGAACTTGGGAACGCATTGAAGGATCGTAGCTGCGAGGTCTATCCAAGCGACATGCGTGTTAAAGTCGCAAAGTCTGGACTGTACACGTATACAGACGCTACCGTAGTTTGTAGCGAGCCTGAATTCGAAGACGACCAGTTCGATACTCTGACCAATCCCACAGTACTCTTCGAAGTCCTTTCAGAATCGACCGAATCCTACGACCGCGGCGGCAAGTTTCGCCGTTATCGAGAAATCGAGTCGCTCAAAGAGTATGTAATGATCTCGCCGGATCAAGCCAGCGTCGAATGCTATTTGCGGCAAATGGGCGACCGTTGGCTGCTGAAGGAAACGCAATCGCCCGAGGAATCAGTGACGTTTGAGTCGATTCAAGTCTCCGTTCTGTTAGCCGAACTTTACCGCAACATCCGTTTTGAAGGTTCTTCGTAGTGCTTCAAAACAATTTAACTTTGGGATAAAGGTAAGGGTGGCACACCCAGAGTCTTCGATGGTGCGCGTCACACGCGTAGGCTCAAGTGTAGAAGTCCGCCACCAGCAATCGCCAGAGGAAAACGGTTAGTTTTGAAGATCGATTTTGCAACAACCAAAATCAAGCGTCTTTTTGGCCGAGCGACAGGACACAACTCGGTTTCCGCCGTATCCGACTTTCGACCAACTGAATTAGCCAATTCCGATTGCAGCGCTCGCAAGCATTATCTGCGGATGGCTTTTCGGACTATACCTTGGAGGGACAAGCAAGTCATCCAGTTCATTTGAAGTCGAAATTATTGTACGTAGTGGCCTGAGTAAATGCTCTACAATTTCGCACCGGTCGCCCAAACCTGTGAAGATCTTGGTGAGGTATTCGGCGCTCCGGTGTGCCAAACCGGTGCGAATTGGCGGACAGAGAAAATCCCTTCGGCTTGTTCCCACCGACCGCAGATCAAAGCGTCTGAGCCGAGATCCTTTAGGGAAGAATCTGCGATATTAACCTGCCTCGGTTAGAATCAACAAATTCAAGCACCTCGGCGATTCAAAGTACCGCAGGGTTCGCCACTTGCCCGCAGTCGGTGGCCGCTTGCGCGCTCAGGACACGCCCTCCTGTGCATTTTAGTGCAGAACCGCGTCCTGTCAGATTGACCGCTCAACGACGTGGGTTTCTTCGTGCCGGAGACATTGAGTTAAACTCGCGTCGGTTTGTCCTACTTCAGTCAGTTCGAGAAAGCCGTGAGCTGCCATCGGTGTGCGCGGTTGGACTCATCTTCCACGGCGCGAGTCAACGACTGAAGGAAGCAGATTCTGATGAGGCAAAGCCCGTGTGGACATTCGGCTTGCGGATGCCCAGGCGGGAGTCTCACCTGCTTCTCTTCAACTCATTTCCAGTACGCACGTGCACTTCTTTGTTCGTCGATCATTCGCAGCGGAGAGAGGCACTGAACCGCAACAGCATCGCTCGGACGTTCGTGCTAAAAATCATGATCGCGCTCAATCAAGCGATTATAAGAGACCTGAACGATTTCCGGAAGATTTTGCCTATCAATGGACCGAGCGGGAGTTTACGGATTTGATATCACAATTGTGACATCAAAGAGCGGCTGCGACTCGGACCAAATTGGCGTGAATCTTCACCGAGTCCCAGCTCGTCGAGTACGCCACCCATGAAGTATCAAACCCAAGGCAGCCGTAGAAAACAAGAGGCCACTCGACGGTTCTGGGACTGCCGCCACGGCATCGTATGTGATCGCGACCGTTTGGATCCTCGCTGTCGTGTCAATCCCGTCGTTGCCAACAAAAACAATCTCAAAACGTCCAGTGGGAACCGTGAATCCAGCGCCGTTGAGAAGAAGCGACCAATTACTTCCGTTGTCCAACGAGTAAAAGGACTTGGCAGTTAACAAGTCAGTGCCATTCCATACGGCTTGCGCGGTGCTTCCAGCAACGACGTTTGTAAATGTCTGACTTCTTAGGGCATTTGCAAAGTTCGTTATCTCAAAACCCAAGAAAAAGTCGTTTGGTTCAAGTTCGGATCCGACTGCAACACGAATTTCTTGTTGACCGAGGGTGCTACTACTGAGCCCAAATGGAACGGTGAGGTCGCGATTGATGGTACTGCCCCGTGTGTAGAATGTCCAATTGTCAACGGTATCCGGCCCAAGTCCCTGATGCCCAATTCCCCGTCCATCTGTTAGAACGCTCGTCGCGGCAGCGAACTTCGTGTTGATCGTAATGATGCCAGCGAATCCGATTAGCGGCATCGATGCGACTGCGCAATAAGAAGATGAAAAATCGCTTAATGTACATTTTAGCCTCTCGCCTTTGAAAGAAAGTGATACATTTTCCACGTCGCGTGAACAATTGTGCCGATACTCATGCGACGGGTGAGTAAGGACTTCGTTTAAGCTCAGAGTAGTATCGATTTGCTCGACCTAGGTGTAGGGCAAGACTTTTCGGTGGTTGTCATTCTGTCCGGAGTGCAGCCAAGCGCAGAGCTAGGCTTTCTCGCTGGAATTACCTTCGATTCAACTTTCCGGCCTTGGTCGATTTACTACTGCACTGTTAACTAACCGATAGTTCGTGAAAATGTCTGACAGGAATTCCTATTTTTTTCCGCTCAGTCCGCAAAATGCTTCAAATCGCGACCAATTGCATTCCCCAACGGGTACGCTGCTCGATTCTCAAGGTCCAACTGGCCAACAACGGGGCCAACACGCCCATACAGCCGAACCTTGGTTTTGTCACCGTCTCGACATGCGCATAGGCAATGCGTTGCTATGGCTTTGTTGTAACCGAGTCGTTGTTTCGGAAACAAACTACTTTTTCTCCTCCGGATCGGGCCATGCAAGGTTGATCGACTTTAGTCGGCGGTGGATTTC
>JAYVHC010000746.1:0-3969 GCA_043771575.1 Planctomycetia bacterium | reverse complement strand
TATTCGACTTGCACCAGGCGATAGTCTTTCCCTGCAACTTCCGATCGCGTGTGAGATTGGGAACAAGCTTGTCCGGATTTATGCAGCTCCGCGCGAGTCCCTCAATCTGCAAACCTTGCAAGCAGCTACCTATGCGCCAGGATTGTCGACACGCAGCACGACGCAGTTGCGCAGGCTGATGCCCGCACTAGTTGACGGCGGCTCGGCGAAAGCGAGCGAGCAGTTCCTTGTGGATTGGTTGGAAGCGTCGATGGAGGTGTTTCAAAGTGCGGCGGCATCGGTCGAGTTTCTGCCCAAGGCCGCCAAAGCTGCAGTTGAGTTGGTCAACTTGGATATTGGTGCAGTATTGCTTTACCAAGCTGGCCAATGGTCTCTAACGGCCAAGGAGGTCCGTGCCGGGGAAGCCGATCAAGAAAATTGGGTTCCCAGCCAAACGATGCTCCGTAGAGTTTTGGAGGCCCGTAGAACCTTTTTTCATGTGCCCAGCCAAGATGCCATGGTGGCAGCGAGCTTGATCCATGTGCAGTCCTTTGTGGCGGCGCCATTCCTGAATCGCAGTGGTGAGGTACTAGGAGTTCTCTATGGCGAAAGACGCGTGAGCGCCGACAGCCAGCTTCGTCCGCCCATTCGCGAAATCGATGCCAAGCTAGTTGAACTTTTAGCTTACGGGGTTGCATCGGGGCTTGTCCGGATGGAGCAGGAACGTCAACTCCTTGCCGAGCGAGTCCGCTTTGAGCAGTTCTTTACACCCGAACTTGCAAGAGTGCTGGAGATTCGTGGCGATGAAATGTTAGCGGCACGCGATGCGGAAATTACCATACTATTTTGTGATATCAAAGGATTCAGCCGAATTAGCGCCGCCTGTGGCGCGGCATTGGCGGTCGAATGGGTCTGCGACGTACTGAGTGAACTTTCGGATTGTGTGGCGGAGTATCAGGGTGTGCTTGTCGACTACTCAGGCGACGCGCTTGAAGCCATGTGGGGCGCTCCCCTGGCAACTGCAAAACACGCAACTTTGGCTTGCCGGGCAGCATTGCGCATGCGCGCCACACTCCCAGCAATTAACCAACGCTGGCGCCATCGCTTGGGTGAAGCCACCGATATCTCCATCGGCATTCACTCTGGAGAAGCGCAAGTTGGCAACATTGGTTCTCGTCGCAAATACAAATACGGTGCACTGGGAACAACCGTCAATCTCTCAAGTCGAATCCAGGGCGCCACTAAGTATGTCGGCCAGTCCGTTTTGGTTTCGAACTCGACGACACTGAAGGCCGAGCCCGGCTTTGCGTTCCGCCGACTATGCACCATTCGGACGGTCAACATCATTGAACCCGTCGATATTCACGAACTGTGCGACGATCCAACTCCCAGCTGGGGTTTGCTTAAGAGGGACTACGAATTGGCGCTTCGGTATTTTGAAGAGCAGCGATTTGAAGAAGCCGAAGCAAACTTGAAACGCCTAGTAATGGAATATCCTCTGGATCTGCCGACGCGGCGGCTTGCGGAGCGACTTGGGCTAGTTGATCGCGCTTCGCGAACCTTCGATTCCATCTGGACACTCGATGGAAAATGAGCGAAGTCGGCCAACCGTCGTAATGCTTTAAGTGGTCGCGCACGCCGAGCGCGACCATCGAACCGGTCGCATCCGGCAGATGCGACCCACTCACGGTCAGAAAAAGCGATTGAAGGAAACGTAGATCTCCGAATCGAATGCTCGATTGGGTTCTGCTTTCAACGGGGCTACAGCACCTACTCGCAAGTTGGACGCTGGTGTCAATTGGAAGTGTAACCCGGAGGTGAGGTTGAGCAGGTCCGTGTGATTGCCTGCAACCTGGATGGTTTGAATAAGTCCCGCATTCGGAAAGTCAATTCGATCGGAATCCTGGAGTGTCGAGGTGTAATGCAATTCGAATACGCTGGCGATCCCTCGGAGGTAGCGATAACCCATCGGCTGGCCCAACCACCGACCTAAACCCACATCCAAGTGCATCAGATTCTGCTCGGTGTAGGTTCCGACTGTCCCTTGCGGAGTTACTACATCGTTTCCAGAGGCCGCGAAGTCGATTTGGGCAAAGGATTGTACAAACCAACGATCATTCGGCGTCGCCATGAGGGCCACATAGGGCATAAGGTGAACAGCTTCATTCTGAATAGTCAATCGATTAGTAAACGTCGTTACTACAACATCGTTACCGGTTGGCAGTCCTATCCCAAGGCCGCTGGCGATGGCCATGTCGTCACTTTTGAATATCAGCCGCTTCAAGAACATCGAGAAATTTCCTATGGTTCCTGAATCGGTCGTAATTCCAGGAGTGCGTAAATCGTAATTACTGGTAATGGGCATGCGCAGATCCATGGACCACAGGCCGTCCAAGAAGGTCTTCTCGAATCCGAACCTGTACATATGCAGATCGGCGGATCGAGTCCCCAAACCGGGAACTGAGGAATCGACCGCGTTGAAGAAACCGTTGTAAAGGAAGTAAACGCGGTCCTTGGGCAGCGCCGAATTGTTGTCCGCAATGTTGTAACTGCCTCCTCCTCCGAGCGGCAGTTCGACCGTTGGAGTTTGTCCACCTTGAGCACCTTCCTGTCGGAAGGAAAGCGTTGCACTCGGGCGAAGTGTATCACCAAACATGTGGGGTGCTCGAGCCAGACGCACATAGGAATTGCGAGCTCGTGTGCGCGCCTCACGCTGACTTGATAGCGATGGCGATTCAGCTTGCCCGCCGGTGTTTCCCGTCGGAGATCCCGGACTATTGCTACCCGTTCCAGGTGTGGGTGCATTCTGAACGGGTTGAGCAGCAGCTCTTAAACAGGCGAGCGATAGCAGCATTACGAAAAATGCAAGCCTTTGCTGAGCAATATCGGGTATCATTGCAATCATCAGAGTTCATCCGTGAAATTTTGACCGAAAAATTCTGGCGGGTTGCAGATTTTCTCTCTTGAACTTTTTTTTCGCTTACTGGAATCTTCCTTTTAATCGACCGAAATGGTTTTGCAACTGCATTCGGAATGTTGTTTGTCAGGTCAATTATTTGTTTGCAGTGATTCTAATTCACGTAATTCGTCTTCATTGGTTTGCCAATCGCCCTGATACAGTGGATTCTTGGGATCTGATTCCAGCAAATCTTTAAGAATTTTCTTAACTTCCAGATAAAGGCTGCGGGCTTCGTCGAGATTTCCGCTGCGACGTTCGAGATCACCGAGTGCGCCGAGAATCGCCACCAAGTCCCCTTTCAGATTGGGGTTGCCGGCGTCCTTTGCCAGCATTTGGCTGGTCAAGCTACGTGCCTCTTGCCAGGCCAGCAACGAGCGGTCAAGAGCATGACTTTCTAAATAACACGTGCCCAAGTTCATCTCCAGCACGGCCAGTTCCGCTTGATAAGCAGCCACATCCGGGTTTCCTATGGCCAGCGATCGGATGGGTTTCGTAGCGTCCTCAAACGCGTCGATTGCGAGTGCTATTTCACCGGTTTCACTTAACACGCCTCCGAGCAAACGAAGGCTCACGCCCAGGAAATAGCGATTACTCATGGAACGTGAATCGTGCGCGAGCAGCGTTTGAAATTCTTGAACAGCTCTACGCAGAGCCTCTTGGGCTGATGTTAGATCTTGTTGGGCAATTTCTGTCTCGCCCAGACTGTACCAACCCATCGCCAGATCCCTGCGCAGCTTGTCAGCGTCCGGATGGGAGATCAAAAGTGACTGACGTTTCTGCTGGGCTTCACGCATGAGCGTTATGCCGGCTTGATGCGCGCCAAGTTGAACTTTAGCTAGTCCTAAATTCATCCTTGAATTGGCGCCGAGTCGCTGAAATTCGATGTTTTGCGGCTGAAGTGAAGCGAGTCGCTCTCGAATTTGAGTCGACCTTTCGAACATTTTAATGGAGTCTTCGTTTCGGCGTTCGGCATTGTAAAGGCTTCCCAGCGCATTAAAGGAATCAGCCAGCGACTTCATTCTCTGTACGTT
>JAYVHC010000745.1:0-2507 GCA_043771575.1 Planctomycetia bacterium | reverse complement strand
AGCCTGCAAACCAATGGAGTTTCATTCATGTCACAATTGCTCGATCACGCGGTGGCGGAAGCGCGTAAATTATCCGACGCCCAGCAAGATGTGATCGCGGCACTCATCCTGGAAGAGATCGAGGACGACAGACGGTGGGAGGAGTCACTGGCTCGCTCGCCAGGCAAGTTAGTGGCTCTCGAGGCCCGAGCCAAGGAACAGGTGCAGGCTGGACATTGCAAGGCAGCGGGATTTGACGAACTGTGAACTCCATCGTCACCGCTGATTTCATGGACTGCTTCGCCCGCTTGCCCGATGAGGTGCAGGTGCAAGCCCGACGCGCGTACCAAGTTTGGCTTACAAACCCTTCCCATCCAGGCTTGCGCTTCAAGCCAATTCAAGGACACGAGGGATTGTACTCGGTGCGAGTTGGCCGAGGGTGGCGCGCGCTTGGGCGTCTAGAAGGGAACACGGTGACTTGGTTCTGGATAGGTTCACATGCCGACTATGAAGGGCTGGTCGATTAGGTAGCGGTGCGACTGCCTAAGCCTTCTTAATTGTGGCATTATGGCCAGTCGAGTCGTTCGCCTACCGCAACTTCGCACTTGATCTGCTCTTCGTCTCGAAAGATCGTGAATTCCACCGTATCTCCGACAGGAGTCTTGCCAATGGCAAAGATTAAGTCCTCCACACCTTTGATACGATTTCCGTTCATTTCGACAATGGTGTCTCCTATTCTAAGTCCCGCACCCGCTGCAGGCGAATTTGCAAACACACGTTGAATAACCGCACCGCGAATTGGGAGCTTTGCTACTTCCAAGGCTTGTCCGATAGGAAATTCCGAATCGATTGACTCCGTTGGTAACACAAGTCGAACCTGTGCAGTGCGCTTCCAATCAGAGGCCTTTACTAGCTCAACCCCTAACCACCCTCGTCGCATCTTTCCGGTTTCGAGGATCTGTTTGAAGACTACTTTCGCGACGTTGCTAGGAATTGAAAAACTAACGCCGCGATAAGATTCACTGATGATGGCCGTGTTGATGCCGATCATTTCGCCACGGCCATTGACCAACGGGCCACCGCTATTGCCCGGATTCACCGCCACGTCGCTTTGCATCAAGTCGCTGTACCTAGGCGAAGCTTTTTGTTTAGTGCTGCGACTCAATGGATTGCGAATCGCATCGTCATAACTCGTCCCGCTCAAATCCAATCGATGCTTGCTGCTAAGGATGCCAAAGGTGACCGATCCGGTTAAACCAAACGGACTACCAACCGCCCAAACCGGCGAACCAACTTCAATTGCGTCGCTATCGCCCCAGCCGATTGGTAGCAAATCTTCGGCGTTGACCTTAAGAACTGCCAAGTCGGTTAATTTGTCGAAACCAATTAACTCGGCGACACAGGTTCGTTCGTCAGCCAGAATAACGTTGATTTGTGAGCCGTCGTCCAAGACGTGATAGTTCGTGAGTACGTAGCCACGTTTATCGACAACGATTCCACTACCTTGTCCGACTTTTTCGCGCCTGGGGGTCGAGCGAACCATGTCCTCCAAACTCGGTTCAAGTTGATTTGATTCTTCTGAACTCATCATGATATGAACGACGCTGGGACTAACTCGCTTGGCTACGGTCTGCGAAACGTTGTTTAGGCCTTCCCAAGAGACTCGTTCCAATTGTTGGCCAGCCATTTCATATTCAGCCCGCAACTGGCCACGATGCCAAGAGTAGCGAGAAAATTCCAAAATGGACGGCAATAAATAACGCAGCGTGATCAACAAAACGAGAACCACGGTCAAACTGAGAAAAGTCGACAAGAGCAGCGACGCAGCTGTCGGCTGTCTGGAGGAAATAGGAACTCTATCGTTGGGTTCTTCCGTCGTTTCGGCGTTCGATTCACTCGATTTGGCCTGGGTTATTAAGTTGTTTTCCGAGGGCAAGGGTACCGCAGTAGATTCCATTTCACTCATTGAAGCTGCCTTTTGCTAAGAAATCGATCTCGCCTGGATACCTATCCCACATTTCGCGGAGCCAATTCTATTGTAACCGACCAAATCTAGCCGGGACAATCATTTTACACGCAAATGATGCGGACTTTCTTGCTTCGGGCCATGAAGTATTGGAAGATTGCGACTAAAATCACCAGAAAATTAAGACTCAATCTCTTGCTGGACATGGATCGGTGAAAGCTCAAAACGCGATCGACTTAACCGCCGTCATAACGACGCCTGAAAACATTCAGTTCGAATACCGAATCGCGGGACCGTTTCGGCGATTGCCCGCACTTTTGTTGGACTTTGTAATTCGAATGGGGTGCTTGTTTGCGATCTTTTTCCTTATGTCTTTGGTTGGCGCAACCGCCGCAATGCCGGTCGGGGTGATCCTTTTTTTGTTCCTTCTTTCATCATTTGCCCTCGAGTGGTTTTATGGCCTTTTTTTTGAAACCTATTGGAACGGACAAACACCCGGAAAATGGCTGACCATGATCCAAGTGATTTCCATAGATGGTCGTCCCATCAACGCCTACCAGGC
>JAYVHC010000744.1:0-2557 GCA_043771575.1 Planctomycetia bacterium | reverse complement strand
CGGACAGAATCGCGAACGACTTTTTTGCTTTGTAGCAAGTTGGCATGAGCAGAGTGAATCCCATCGACCCACCCCAGCTACGAGAATTGGTCGACGCTTATGGGGCTGCCCTCGTACTGTACGCACGGCAATGGTGTTCCAGTCCAGATGACGCACTCCAAGAAGCTCTGATCGACTTGTCGCGGCAAGCATCTACACCGCGCGATCCAGTGGGCTGGTTATTCAAAGCCGTCCGTTACAAAGCGATCAACCTCGCTCGTGCCGACCAGCGCCGATCGCGACACTGGCGCCGAGCCGCCGTCGAACGCGATACCTGGTTCGCCAGCGACCCAACCACCACGATGCAGTCCGAAGAACTCGAAATGATGCTCACCGAACTTGAACCGCTCGCTCGCGAGATCATCATTGCTCGGATTTGGGGAGAGATGTCATTCGAACAGATCGCGGAACTCGTCGAGTACCCACTCAGCACCGTACATCGCCGCTACCACCAAACCTTGAAACAGCTCGAACAAAGATTGAACGGCCAAATAAGTCGAATTGAGTCAGACTAACTATGAATCAACCCATCGAACCCAATGACGATTCGCTTTCCGAAGAACTCGCAAACCTTGAACAGCAACTCAAGCAGCATCGCCCCCGCGCACCGCGGCTGGATGCGGCGATTTTCGAAACCGCAAAGTCAGTAGTTCCCGCATCCTCTGCGAGCCAACCGCAGGCAGGCGGTGAGTCCGCTGACCCTTCTCGTCGCCTAAGCTCCGCCTCGCACCTAGTCGGCGTCATTGCTGCCTCATGGATCTTTGGCGCCGTTATCGGCGGCGGCGGCATGTTCCTTTCCCTGTCGCGCACCAACCCTGGTCTTTCCCAATCAGGCGTTGAGATTCATAACGGCGCAAACCAACCGATACCCGACGTATCAACGCACAAAACGGAATCGCCCAGGCCGCCACAGCGCACTCATGAAGTGGCCATTGGCCCAATCCAAGAAGCGCTAAACATCGACCAATTGCTTAGCAACGCGGACGAACCACTGCATGTCCTCACACGCTTCAGTTCGCACAAGCCAAGGACAGTTCGCAACCTCACTCGGTCAACCAATAAAACATCGGAGCCGATCGACTTCCGGGAAATCAACGCAATTACGGAGACCTTCGCGCCCACAAATCCTGTAACACGCTCCGAACTGATGCAACAGTATTTGGAGTTGTCAGCGCAAAAAATCTACTAAAGCCATCTCATTCAAGCATCACCTTTACGGCAAGGCAATTCACATGAAACATTACAAAACATCGCTCGCACTGCTCGCGCTCATTCTATGCAACGTACCTACCGGTAACGCTGATGAACCACAGCGTGAAGGTATGTGGCTTATGCAGCGTAGCGACAACGGAGCTTTCCTATTAACGACCGAGCTGACGCTGTATCCGCAAGCCGAACCAAAACCCGCACTAAGCTACCGACTTATTCCCGACGATTTCGACTCGGTCGAAGGCAACGCTGCGATCTTTTACCTGAAAGCGCTCGGCTTCCTGGAACAGAATAGCGCTCGCGAGTTACTTCAGCAGACATGGACAAAAGCCCGGAAATTGGCTCAAGAAAAAGGGGTCGATGTTGCTGCGGTGCCCCCATACGCGTGGTTGAGTGCGGCGCCCTCAGACCTGCCCATTAAAGAAGTTCACGAGTACCTTGCACTTACATCTTTTCAACCGCCGTACCTCGCCGAAGCCGCCAAGCGAAGATCATTTTCGCTCGACCGCAATCTGCGTGATGTGGAGAGCCCCATATCGGTCCTCCTACCGGAGATTCAGACTCTGCGAGAACTCGCCCGCAACCAAAGCATTCGCTGTCGGCTAGCTATCGCGGAAAATCGTTTCGATGACGCAATCGCCATTCTTGGTCAGCAATTTGCCTTGGCTAACCATCTCGGTGAGGATGAGTTCTTAGTTTCAGCTTTGGTCGGTGTAGCCGTTGCAGGGATCGCCTGGGAAGACGCATTGCATTTGATCCAATGCGACACTGCTCCAAACCTTTACTGGGCGGTCGCGTCACTTCCCAAACCGCTAGCCAACTGTCAGCGAGCCCTTGCATCCGAAAGACAGTTGCTACTGCAACAGATCAAATCGCTGCAAGAAGTAAACGAGACACTCAGGCCCGCCGGTTACTGGCAAGACTTCATCGATCGAATCCTTCCCGAACTGCAAACGCTTGACTTGCCGGGTTTGAAAAAGGGCATCGACGCAGAAGTGGATCGGACCGTTTTTGTCGCCCTGATCGCCGCGGCCTATCCCGGCGCAAAACGATTCCTGCTCGAAGACTGCAAAATGAATCCCGCCAAAGTAGACGCGTACCCAACGGCTCAAGTCGTCTTTCTGGCGATGCGAAAGTTTTACGAACAAGCTCGGGATGACCAGTTCAAATGGTTCGAAGTACCATTCGCAGTTGCCCAGAGGAACAGCGAGTTCAAGACTCTCGACAAACTGCTTGAAGCGCGCAGCAACCAGATTGGCTGGGCTGGTACACCGGCCACCCTTCTCCTCCCAGCCGTCACAGCCATGCG